>JBMTHB010000094.1:0-5685 GCA_049435845.1 Candidatus Nanopelagicales bacterium
CCCTCACATACAGAACGGCGGCTACCTGACGACCCTGATGTTCCGGGTCTCGCGCATGGCCGTGAAACCGGGGAATGCCGGTGCGGACTCCACGAGAGTGAAGGAACCGCTCTTCGCCCCCGGCTTCAGCACCGCACGTACCTGGACGAAGTCTCCCTGGTAGCGGAAACTGACCGACTTCACCGACGCCGACTTGTTCACAGCGCTGAGGCGTGCCTCGTGCCCAGCATTGGTGTCCAAGTTGGCAGTGTCGTTGAAGGTCTTCCACTTACCGCTCTTCACCTTGGTGCCTCCCCCTTCCCAGGTCGGGCCGACGAGCGTCTGCTGCTGGATGGGCGGAGGTGCGGGCGCATTGGCGGTGTTCTGAGTAACGCTCGTCGAATCACCCCAGCCCTGGGCATTCGTCGCAAGGACAGAGAAGGTGTACGACGAACCGGCCGACAGCGTGCCGATATTGGCATTCGTCGTGTTGCCTGCAACCGAGATCTGACCGCTGGTCGGGCCAGCCCAATTGATGACATACCCAGCGATCGGCGAAGCACCGGAACTGCTCGGTGCGTCCCAGTTCAGCGACACCGTGTTAGTCGAGACTCCGGTGACCCTGAGATTGCGCACCTTGGAGGGGGTGCTCGGTTGAGGTGCCGGTGCCGCTGCTATCTGGACCCGCGTCGAAGCCCGCGCCGATGAGGATCCGCCGAGCAGCTGCTGGGTGGCCTGCGTGGAAACCGTGACAGTTCCGGACTTGGCCGGTGTCCAGTTCATGGTGCCCGTCCACGTCGCAACCGGGGTGACCGAGCCATTGCTGACCGGCGTGCACGTGCCTGAGATGGAGCCGAGGTTGGGTCCGTTGCTGACCGAGAAGCTGAAGGTCACAGCTCCTTCACTGTCACACGACGGACCGGCGTCCTTGGACACATAGGTGGCGGTCAGTACCTGATTCACGCCTACCTGACCGTTGCCCGCACTGATGGTGGCGGTGCCGTCGTTGGCTGATGCCGAGCCTGCCGCCGCTATCTGCGAGGCAACGACTGCTAGACCGATCAGGGCGGCCGAGACGGGCCGTGTCTTGCTATTCACTGTTGTTTCCTTTCGGTGGGGGTAAGGCCGGACAAGTCTAGACAATCTGACTAGCGATTAGGCGGAAGCCTTCGCAATCTCGATGCTCGCTACTCTCGCAGGATGATTCGCGAGGCGACACATTCCGACATAGCGGCCATTCACGACATGATCGTCGAACTAGCCGTGTACGAGAAGGAGCCGGACGCGGTCATCGCTACACCGGACGATCTCCGCAGTGCCCTCTTCGGCGATTCACCAGCCCTCTTCGGACACGTAGTCGACGACCCCGAACACGGTGTCGTGGGATTCGCCCTGTGGTTCCTCAACTACTCCACCTGGCTGGGCAAGCACGGCATCTACCTCGAGGACCTATACGTCAAGCCCGCGCATCGCGGCTCCGGATACGGAATTGCGCTGCTCGCCAATCTCGCTCGCATCTGCCTGGAGCGCGGGTACGGCCGCCTGGAATGGTGGGTACTGGACTGGAATGCTCCAGCACGCGGCTTCTACGAGTCCTTGGGGGCGAACGCCCTCACCGAATGGATCCCCTACCGGGTGACCGGCGAGCAACTCGTCACTTTGGCTCGCTCTTTGCACACTGAACAGTCGAACACTGAACAGTCGAACACTGACTAGTCGCGCACCTCTCCACGCACTTCCCGATACCCGACGGCGATCACGGTTCGCACCTGCGTACTGGATCGCCCACTGACGCTCACACGATATTCGCCGGGCACAGCTTCCTGCTTCACCCGGGACAAGTACAGGAAGTCGGTTCCTCCATAGGGCTCGTAGAACTCGGTTCGCTCGTTGATCACCATCCGGAAAGTTCTGCCGCGCGGATCCGTGACGGTCACCCTCGGCAATTGCGATGAGTTCAATCGGTTACCCGGCGGTGCGTCGATGATCAGCAGCTGCATCGCCAGGGTGTCGCCTTGCGCCAAGCCGAAACGGAAACCTCGCCGATCACCGCGCCGCACATCCGCATAGACCGCGAAGGAGACGGTGCCGTCGACCAAGAGCGGGCCGCGCGCCGGGGTTGTATCGCTCGGGCCCAATTCGACCGGCTGATGGGCCGAAGCAGGCAGGGCGGCGATCGTCATACCCAGTGCCGTCGCCAGTGAGATCCCAGCCCCCAGAGCGGCAAGGCGCCGTTGAATCATTCGCACTCCCCCACTGTGCCAACGATTCGCCACTTCGGCATCTGAGCGAGACCCGATCGGCCCTGTGCCTGGCATCCGTGCCATCGGGCTGTCACACTCCTTCAATGAGCGCTATCGATCTGAAGGCCAAGTCCGAGACCGGCATCACCTACGCCGGTCTGCGCAAGTTGAACATCATTGCCGGGTTCGCGCACTTGACCCAGATGTTCTTGATCTTGTTCTTGGCCACCGACTTCTCCTTACCGATCACCGCGGCCTATGTATTCGGTCCCCCCGGCACTCCACCCAACGATCCGGTGACGATCTTCGACTCGCGCATCGCCTGGGGTGTTGCGCTGTTCTTCGCCCTGTCCGCGTTCTTCCACTTCGTGGTGGCCAGCCCCTGGTTCTACCCGCGCTACGTCCGGGGACTGCAAGCAGGACACAACTACTTCCGCTGGGTGGAGTACTCGCTCTCCTCGTCCATCATGATCGTGTTGATCGCACAGATCGTCGGCATCTCCGACGTCGCCGCACTCATGGCCATCTTCGGCGTCAACGCCTCGATGATCCTGTTCGGCTGGCTGCAGGAAAAGTACGAGCAGCCTGGCGGCGGCATGCTGCCCTTCATCTTCGGCTGTATGGCCGGAATCGTGCCGTGGCTGATCATCGTGGTGTGGGTGCTCGCACCGGGATCGGCCGAAAAGCCCCAGATCCCCGGCTTCGTGGTCGGCATCATCATCTCGCTGTTCATCTTCTTCAACTCGTTCGCGCTCGTGCAATGGCTGCAGTACAAGAAGGTGGGTAAGTGGCGCGACTACCTAAGAGGCGAACGCAGTTACATCATCTTGAGCCTCGTCGCCAAGACTGCACTCGCATGGCAGATCTTCTCCGGCACTTTGGTTCCCGCCTAGACCACCCGATGGTTGAATGCCCGCTATGGATGCTGGTGGCGAAGACTCAGGTGTGATGGGCGCTGATCGTGTCAGCGTGGAATTCCCCGCCGACACGATCAATATGACGATCGCACGCACGGTCGCAGCGGCGATCGCCGCGCGTGCGGACCTGACCATCGATCAAGTGGAAGACGTTCGGCTCGCCATGGATGAGGCCACGGCGCACATGATCAAGATCGCCAGCCGCGACTCCTCGGTGCGTTGCGACTTGTGGATCGAAGGTCGGGCCCTCCAGGCGGCGATCACCTGCCGGGTCGATTCCGGGCCACCACCGGAACCTGACCCGTTCGCCTGGACGGTGCTCACTGCGCTGGTCGAATCCGCAGTCCTGGACGTCGATGGATCCGCTGCGACGTTGCGTTGGAGTTTGACGAACGATCACTCCCTGCACGCCTGAGCACGACTCCCGGTGAAGGCGATGGCGGACGGAGTCGAGCGCCGCGAGACCGAAGACGCTCTCTTCGCTCGACTCCGTGATCCGAATACCGATGAGGCGTCTCGTCGCGCGATTCGATCCGAACTCGTCGAGATGCACACACCCCTCGCGCGCCACATCGCTCGCCGATATGCAGACCGTGGCGAGCCTGTCGATGATGTGGTCCAGGCGGGAAACATCGGACTGATCAACGCCGTCGATCGCTTCGAACCGGACCGCGGCCTGGCCTTCTCGACGTATGCGGTACCCACCATCATCGGCGCGATTCGACGTTACTTTCGCGACAGCACCTGGTCGGTGAAGGTACCTCGACGCTTGCAGGAGATGCGCGGACGCATCGATAGCAGCAGCGACCGGCTCACCCAGGAATTCGGGCGAGCACCGACGATCGCGGAGATCGCCGCCCATGCCGGGGTCGACGCCCAGGATGTCCTGGACTCCTTGGAGTTGGGTCGCGTGCGGGAGTCCACCTCCATCGACGCCACCGCCACGGGCGAGGCGCCCCTGGCGGATCGACTCGGAGTCGACGATGCCTCCCTAGCCGGAGTCGAGGACGAGGAGACTGTGCGGCGACTGCTGAATACCCTGCCCGCCCGTGAGCGGGCCATCGTCGTCATGCGATTCTTCGACGGAATGTCGCAAAGCCAGATCGCCGAACACGTGGGCCTGTCGCAGATGCACGTTTCCCGGCTACTGGCCCAATCCTTGACCCGACTTCGAAGCGAGGTTCTCACGTGACCGGCACTCCCTCCGGAGACCTGCTGCGACTGCACACCTGGTGGCATGACCACCGCCCCGCCCGAGCGAGGTCCATCGGTTGGGTGACCGATCCCACGGATCGACAGCAAGCGCGAGAGAGCGTGGATCGATTCATCGATGCCGGAGCCACGGTGATCGCACTGCACAGCCACGGCAGCGAACTCACCGCCCGGGCCGTTATAGCCCAGCGCGCCAAGGTCACGGCTGTGGAGGTTCGCGATCAACCACCGGAGTTGGATGACGCTTCGTGGATGAGTGAAGTAGCGGCGATCCGCGATCTGAGAGCCAGCGAGGAGATTGCCGACCCGGCGATCAGCGCAGCCGCCGAAGTCTTCGTATCCGCGCAGCGGCGTGGCACGCCTGTGATGTTCGACGGTCTGATCGCACATGCCGGTGCTATGACGATCGACGTATTCGACGGTTCATGGCTTCCGGCGTCGTCATCGGACGATCCGGCGATCACTGTCGCTCAAGGTCACTGGAAGGTCGAACCAGCGCTGGATCTGCGACTTCGCGGAGAGGGTGATCTGGGTCTTCGCGCGGTCTTCGCACTCCTGGACGTCGTGGCGGACGACTAGCGCACGTGTGGGGGCACGAACGGCGGCTTGGCCACCATGAACGGCATGCTGCGCCCACGGATATCCACCATCACTTCGTCACCGACCTGCACGGTCGAGTCGAGTAGCGCCAGCGCGATGCCGATCCGCAAAGTCGGTGAGAACGTCCCACTGGTCACCTCGCCGAGGACTCGGCCCTCAGCATCAGTCACCTGCATGTGAGCACGCGGAATCGCGCGCCCCTCGGATTGAAGGCCACGCAGCCGCCTCGTAGGTCCCTGCTCGCGCTGAGTCACCAACGTCGCCTTGCCGAGGAACGCGGGCTTGTCCCAGCCGAGCGCCCAGCCCAGACCTGCTTCGACCGGCGAGACGGTTGGCGAGATGTCCTGTCCGTACAACGGGTATCCCATCTCCGTTCGCAGGGTGTCGCGCGACCCCAGACCCGCCGGACCGCCACCCAAGTCCTGTGCGGCACCGACGACCGCCGTCCATAGCGCGACGAGGTTCTCGGCAGGGACGATCAGTTCGAAGCCGAGTTCACCGGTGTACCCGGACCGACATACGAGCAAATCCTGATCGGCGTAGGCGCCTTTCACAACGGACATGTAGTCGTGGTCGCACGGCAAACCCAAAGTTCGCAGCACATCAGCCGATTGAGGCCCTTGCACGGCGATGATGCCGAGATCATCATGCTGGTTCTCCACCAGGATGCCTTCCGGCGCACCCTGCTCCAGTGCCGCCACGACCGTCGCGGCGTTCGCCGCGTTCGGAACGAT
>JBMTHB010000095.1:0-5651 GCA_049435845.1 Candidatus Nanopelagicales bacterium
TCTTCCCAGGTCAACTGCCGGGGGGTCGGGTCCATGTGCGACATCGCTCGACACGCTAGGTCCAAGGTGTGACGATCGCCGGTAGGTTCCGTCCATGCCTTCCGATCCGCGCCCTGCACTCCCCGATGAGGCGTCACGCTTGCGCTGCGGCCACTGCGGGAATCTGACCCGTTTCGACGTCGTCCGCACCGTCCGATCCACCGAGTACTGGCATGCCACATTGGCCGGCGACGTCCAGATCGACGAGCGAACCGTCTTGGCTGAGGAGGTCGAGACCATCCGCTGCCGCTGGTGCTCCGCCACCGATCGCATCGAGATCGTGCCCCGGCCGGAGTTCGGCGGTCCCAGCCAGGAGGCCCCGGGCGACGGCGGCGTATAAGCGGGTGTCAGACCCTGGTCGTAGCGTCGCTCGCATGGAGAGCACCGTCATCGATTGCGATTCCTGCCAGGTTGCCGGCCCGGCCTGCCAGGACTGCGTGGTCAGCGTCCTGTTGGGGATCCCGGACCCGGCCGACGTTCCCGTTCCCCTGGATGGCGAGCACGCACGGGCCATCGGGGTGCTGGCCGGCTGTGGCCTGGTGCCCCCGTTGAGACTGCAGCCAGGTGCCGGGCGCCGGGTGGTCTGAGACCTTCCTGGGATCTGCCCAGGACACCCGTGGTGCGGTCCGTCACCATTCTGTTACCTTGGGGAACCCCTGACCGGTCAAGGCCGTCACACCGTTCGTGACCGGTCCGTGGGGCAAGGCACACCGACGAAACGGCCCCCGCGAGGTGCCAGGCAGGGAGGGTGACGGTGCGGATGCGGCAGCGGACCCGCCTCGCCGGCATCGGCCTCGCCATCGCCGGCCTCATCGCTACGGGCGGGATCGCCAGTCCGGCGCAGGCCGCGCCTAACCTCGAGCAGGTCCGCCTCCAGGTACAGGATCTGGAATCCAAGGCCGAAGCCGCCACCGAGCGCTACAACGAAGCCCGCACTGAACTCGCCGATGTGCGACGCACGCTGGATGCACTCAAGGCCAAGGTCCGCCGTGAGCGGCGTGAGATGCGCGAGATCCTCGGCGCGGTGGACGACCTGGCCCGCGCGGCATATACCTCCGGCGGCCTGGACACCTCGCTGCAGTTGCTGCTCAGTGAGGACCCCAACGAATTCCTCGCCCAGTCGGCCGCCCTGGATGCGGTGCAGCGCGGCCAGGCGGCGGCGTTGCGCAAGACCGCGACCGCGCGGCTGCGCCTGGCCCAATCCGAGGCCGCAGTGCTGGACAAGGAGGCCCGGGCCAAGGACCTGCGCGACCGGATGAAGGAAGCCAAGGATGAGGCCGACGATCGCTACGCGGACGCGCAGCGGCTCTTGGACACCCTGGAAGAAGAACAGCGGCAGCGCCTGGCCCAGATGGCGCGCGAGGAGCGCGAGGCTGCCCGCGCGGCCGCAGCCGCAGCCGCTGCGGCATTGAGTTCGGGCGGTGGGTCGAGTGCCGGTGGTGGGTTCACCGGGAGTGGGCGCGCGGCTAAGGCCGTGCAGTACGCCTTGTCCCAGGTGGGCGACAGATACGTTGCGGCAGCCAGCGGGCCGAGCGCGTTCGACTGTTCGGGTCTGACCATGACCGCCTGGCGACAAGCCGGCGTCTCCCTACCGCACTACAGCCGCTCGCAGTATTCGGTCACTCGGCGGATTCCGCTGAGCCAAGCGCAACCTGGGGATCTCGTCTTCTACTTCGGTAACGGCGCTCGGCACGTTGGCCTATACATCGGCAACGGCAAGATGGTGCACGCTGCTAACCCTCGGTCTGGTGTCTTGGTATCGAACATCCTCGGACCGTGGTATTCCTCCCGGTTCAGCGGAATCGGGCGAGTAGTCGGCTAGAGCCGACCACCCGCCCGATCGTCGAATGACTGTTGCGAAGGCCTACGCGTAGATACCTTCGATCTGCACCTCGTAGTCCTTCATGACGACGTTGCGCTTGAGTTTCATCGAGGGAGTGAGCTGGCCGCCCTCTTCGGTCCATTCGTCGGCGACGATCACGAACTTCTTGATCGCCTCGGCGTTGGACACCGCCTTGTTCGCCTCGTCCACCGCGCCCTGGATCTGCGAGAGGACCTCGGCGTCTTCGACTACGTCGGCGACGGTCAATGACTCATCCTTGCCCTGCACCTTCAGCCACATCGGCAGCGCTTCGGGATCGAGGGTGACCACTGCGGCGACGAAGGGCTTTTGGTCCCCGACCACCATGCACTGGCTGACCAGTGCGTGACTGCGCAGCCGATCCTCGAGCACTGCGGGTGCGACGTTCTTGCCGCCGGCGGTGACGATGAGTTCCTTCTTGCGACCGGTGATCCGGACAAACCCGCGATCATCGATCTCGCCGATGTCGCCGGAATGGAACCAGCCGTCCGGCTCGATCGCCTCGGCGGTCGCGGTCGGGTTGTTCCAGTAGCCGACGAAGATCTGCTCACCGGCGAGCATCAACTCACCGTCCTCGGCGACCTTCACGCTTGCACCGGGGAACGGCTGACCCACGGCACCGACCTCGATGGCGTCGGGTCGGCTCACCGTCGTGGCAGCGGAGGTCTCGGTGAGTCCATAGCCCTCGAGCACGGTCACGCCGATGCCGCGGAAGAAGTGGCCGAGCCGTGCACCGAGCGGCGCACCGCCGGACACCGCCCACTGCACCTGGCCGCCCATGGCAGCACGCAACTTCTTGTAGACCAGCTTGTCGAACAGACCGTGCTTGAGCTTGAGTCCGAAGCTGGGACCACCCTCGTCGAGTGACTCGCTGTACTCGATCGCGGTGTGGGCGGCCTTATCGAAGATATTCCCCTTGCCCTCTGAAGCGGCCTTCTGCTGCGCTGAGTTGTAGATCTTCTCGAACACTCGTGGTACGGCGAGCAGGAATGTCGGCTGGAAGCTCTGCAACAGCGGCAGGAGTTGCTTGACGTCCGGTGCATGACCCAGCCGTGCCTTGGCGCGCACCGCACCGAGCTGGATCAGTCGACCGAACACATGCGCGACCGGGAGGAAGAGCAAAGTGGAGGACCCGGGAGCGCAGAAGACGTCGTCGAGGGCGGCGATCACGTTGTCCACTTCGAACATCAGGTTCTTGTGGGTCAACATGCAGCCCTTGGGGCGACCGGTCGTGCCGGAGGTGTAGATGATCGTCGCCAGGGTGTCCGGCTGCACGGTCGCCCTGCGCGACTCGAGTTCCTCATCGGACACACCCACACCGGCGGCCTTGAGGGTCTCGAGGTCGTCGTTGTCGAATACCCACACACGCGTGACGTCCGGAAGCTCGGCAGCCACCTGATCGAAGACCGCCTTGTTCTTGGAACTCTCCAAGAACGTGGCCACCGAACCGGAGTCGGTGAGGTTCCAGTGCACCTGCTCGGCCGACGACGTCTCGTAGATCGGCACCGAGATGGCCCCGGCGTACCAGATGGCGTAGTCGACCAGGGTCCACTCGTACCGGGTGCGGGACATGACGCCGATCCGCTGTCCGGGCTCGACGCCGCTGGCGACGATGCCCTTGGCGATCGCCTTGACGTCGGCGAGGAACTGGCCGGCCGTGACGCCCACCCAGGCATCACCCCGCTGAAGTGAGAAGACCACCTGGTTCGGGCTGGTCTGGGCGTTCTCGACAATGTGGTCGGTCAGGTTTCCCGTGGTCGGGGCCGGCACGATAGCCGGGACGCTGAACTCCTTAAGCACGCGCTTACTCCCTCGATCGAAGCCGCGTCGGCGGCGTGAACTAGTTCACAGCACCGTACGCGATATGCGGCAACCTGGCGAGAGGAAGCCCATAACTGACGCCTCGCTGCACCCGGTCCCCACTCGTGGCACCCTTTCCCTATGGCGCAGACGGCATCGGATCCAGGTGGCGCACCCAGCATCGACGTCGTGGACGAGGCCTTCATCCGGGTGCGCCGCGAGACGGTGGCAGCAGTGGTGGCCGAGCGCTGGGACCGCTGGTGGTCGGGTCTGGCCTTGCAGGTGTACATGGACCGCGGGCTGGAGGGCATGCGCTGGACGGTCACTGGGGACATGGTCGGCTCATCGGAGATCTGGCTCGAGGAGCACCCTCCGGGCGTGATCGTCCACTACTACCTACGCGCCGAACCCACAGTGCCGGGTACGTCCGCCACCGCTCGCCCCCCTGCGTCGACCAGGCGCGCACGAGCCCAGGTGGAGACGCTGCAGCGGCGCCATGTGCTGGCGTGGAAGCGGATCGTCTGGGCGTTGAAGGACGAGCTCGAGGCCGATGCGCGTACATATCGTCAGTGACGTCCACGGTGCCGGCCATGCGCTGGTGTCCGCGGCCGAGGGCAGCGACTACTTCGTGTGTCTGGGCGATCTCATCTTGTTCTTGGATTACGACGATCCCGACCGCGGCATCTACGCGGATCTGTTCGGGGTCGACCATGCCCGCACCTACATAGAAGCGCGCACAGCCAACCGGTTCGACGAGGCACGCGCATTGAGCGATGCAGCGTGGGCCGGGATCGGGATCACCGACCGAGCGCAGCGCTGGACCATTCTGGAATCGATGGTGCGGGGCCAGTACGAGGAACTGTTCGCCGCGATGCCGAGCCCGGCATTGATGACGTTCGGCAACGTCGATATCCCGGCCTTGTGGCCGGAGTACCTGCGCGATGGCCATCGAGTGGTGGATGGCGACGTCCTCGACATCGACGGTCAACGGTGGGGCTTCGTCGGCGGCGGATTGACCAGTCCCATGCGCACCCCGTATGAAATCGATCCTGTCGATTATGCGGCCACTGTCGATTCCCTCGGCCCGGTCGATGTCTTGTTCACGCATATCCCACCGGTCCACCCGTTGTTGAACTACGACGTCGTCGCCCGACGCTTCGAGGTCGGCTCGCAGGCGCTCACGGATTACGTCGAGAAGTTCCAGCCGCGCTACCACTTCTTCGGTCACGTGCATCAACCATTGGCAGCTCGAGCGCGGATCGGTCGCACCGAGTGCGTGAACGTGGGGCACTTCCACGGCCGCGAGCGACCCTTCGTGATCGACCTATAGCCCGCAGCGGACCTTCCGGAGCGTCAGCTCGCCAGGTAGCCTCCCGCTATGGCCGACCAAACCGAATCCAGCATCGACATCGACGCCTCGGCGGAGCGGATCATGGCGGTGATCGCGGACCTGGCGGCCTATCCCCAGTGGAGCGACGGCATCACCTCGGTCGAGGTGCTCAGCGTCTATGAGGACGATGGGCGACCAGCTGATGCTCGATTCCACCTGGAATCCGGACCGATACGGGACACCTACGAGTTGGAATACGACTGGGACGGTGACACCCAGGTGACGTGGACGCTCACCAAAGGCGACATGGTCACCGCGATGGACGGTATGTACCGGCTTACCCCGAACGGCGCCTCAACGAACGTGCTTTACCGCCTGTCGGTCGATGTGAAGATCCCAATGCTCGGCATGATCAAGCGCAAGGCCGAGAAGGTCATCATCGACACCGCCCTCAAGGGATTGAAGGAGCGGGTGGAATCCGGTGCTGCTGGTTAGTTCGATCACGCCCAGTGGGGCGGTATGGGCGCGGGAGTCTGCGCTCGCGAGCATCCCCAACCTGCGGATGATCGACGCCATCCCTCGTCGACACGATGCGCTGCTCGAGAATGTCTGCACTCGACT
>JBMTHB010000096.1:0-5559 GCA_049435845.1 Candidatus Nanopelagicales bacterium
CGCCTGGACGCGTCCAGGTGGAATGGTGCGTGATTCAGTTCGAAGTAGGCCGTAGCGAAGGCGAAGGCCATCGGGGGAGTCGGCGATGGTGAAGCCGTAGTAGGCCAGGAATTCAGCGATGACGATGACGACCGGAACGCCGCCCGTCACCGCGGCGACAGCGATCCCGCCCCAACCTTCGGTGAAGTAGCTCACGATCACGATGAGCACCGTCGCTACGAGAAGCCCCACGGTCGTCATGCGCATCAGCAGGGACAGCGCAAGGCGCCCCGTTCGCACGCGCGTGATGAGTGCTTGCGGGGCCTCCTCGGTATTTGCTGACAATCCTGCGGCGCGGGCCAGCACTTCGCGTCTAATCTCACGGGCGTCCGCCAATGTGACGAACTTCAACTGCACCCTGGAGTCACTCTGGCCAGCTACTTCGATGACCACGACGGCCATCGAGAACAGTCGCGCGGCGAACGGTTGATTCACATCCACCGCCTGGATCCGCGACAATTGCACTCTGCGCTGGTTTCGGAACAAGACCCCGGATTGAACGCGGAAGTCGCCATCGTCGTCGATCCAGAATCGAAATGCGCGCCAGGCGAGGTATTGATAGAGCGCGACTATCAAACTGAGTGCGAACGCGACGACGGCAATCGCCGCGATCGCATTCACAACCGGCGGTAGAAAGGACAAGAGAGCAAGACCTTCGACGCGCTCGATGATCGAGGCCCAACCGGAGGCACCCAGCGCTAGTGCCAGACCACCCATGAGCGGAAATACGGCCACGGCATAGACGAGCGGTGAGATCGGGTGCACTTTCCGATGTCCGTGAGCGTCGACGAGATGACTGCCCGGTAGGGCTATGCCGAGCCCAAGATCGTCGCCGATCGCGCTGGGCCGTGGGGTCGGATCCGTCACGATTACAGCCCAGCCGAGCGGCTCTCACCACGGCGCGCCAGGCGATCTCGCACCGCGGCGGCCACCTCGGGTTCGAGCCCGGGGATGGTCGCATCCGTCGTGGCTGCGGCGGTGTGCAGTTGCACCGTGGTCACTCCCAATGCCCGGTCGATCGGGCCGGCTTTCACGTCGACGAGTTGCATGCGGCCGTAGGGCACGATCACCAAGCGCCGGAACAAGATGCCGCTCGATACCAGCAGATCGTCTGAGCGCTCGCAGTAGGCGTACGAGCGAACCCGACGACCGATGAGCCACCAAGCCCAGATGTACACAATGATCGAGGCGGCGATCAATATGAAGGGCACCGAGCGCGGAACCCCGGGAACCAGCAGCAATACCACGATGAGCGCGATTGCCGGGATGGTCGCCAGGGCCAAGGAGATGCGTCGCGCGGTCACGAGTTTGGAGGAGACCCGAATCCAGGTATCCGAGGACGTGAAGGCCGCTTCGGTATCCATACCTGTCATTCAACCAGTGTGATCGACCGGGCGAACCAGATCGATCGCCTGTGCTGCCATCTGCGCGGTTGCCTGCACGTCGGTCATGAACAACGGAACTGCCCGGCACGGGATCCCGAAGGCCTGGATCTCGGGCACGGCATCCGCATCGGATGTATCCACAAGCCAGCCGTCGAGGATGCCACCTGCGTTCCGCGCCCCGTAGTGCTGCGCGACCGCGACTGCGCTGGTGGGGATGCCGCGCGCCGATAGACAGGCATCGGCCATGCCTCGTACCGGTGCGCCCCCGATGATGGGACTGACTCCCACGATCGGCGCCGGGCCTGCGATCAGTGCTTCGCGTATCCCGGGAACGGCCAGGATCGTGCCGATGGACACGATCGGATTGCTCGGCGGCAGGATGATCAGGTCAGCGTCGGCGATCGCTTCCAGGACCCCTGGCGCTGGCTTCGCGTCCTCGATTCCGATGATCACGAAGTCGTGGGCCGGTAGCGCCGCTCGATGCTTGATCCACCACTCTTGGAAGTGGATGGCGATCCGGGTGCCAGGTTCCTGCGGTGAATCGACGATCACGTGTGTTTCGGCCCGATCGTCCGACATGGGGAGTAGGCGCACTCCCGGTGTCCAGCGCTCGCAGAGCGCGGCGGTCACATCCGACAGCGCATAACCGGCGTTCATACTCGCTGTGCGCACCAGGTGAGTGCCCATATCGCGATCACCGAGCCCGAACCACGTGGGTTCGACGCCGTACTGCTGCAGTTCCTCCTTGGCGTGGAAGGTCTCATCGCGTCGACCCCAGCCTCGATCGGGGTCGATACCGTCGCCCAGCGTGTACATCACCGTGTCCAGATCCGGGCACACCCGCAGTCCGTGAACCCAGATGTCGTCTCCGGTGTTGCCGATCACGGTGATGGCGTGGTCGTCGGTGTCGTGGTCGAGGTGTTCGCGCAAGCCGAGCAGGAATCGCGCTCCGCCGATGCCTCCAGCTAGGGCGGTGACGCGCATCCGGGCATCCAATCACCCTCCGCCCAGGTGACACGTGAGTCTCGACCCCGATCGTTCGAAACATTCGGAAATCCGCCGATGTATTGCATGACACAGGAGAAAAAGAGGTGATTTCCGGGATTTGTGTCCGATTTGGGCAACTCGGGCTTGACGTTTGCGAACTACACCCCTGTAATACACCCGGTAAGCGTGTTCATATTGCGAGGGAACACGCCACGAGGGTCGAGGAGGAATCCCGCGTGTCGGATCGAGTAATGGCTGAGTTGGCGCTTCTGCCGCTGGCCGACGCCGAGGAACTGGCGTGGCAAGAGCGTGCATTGTGCGCGCAAACCGATCCTGAGGCCTTCTTCCCGGAGAAGGGCGGCAGTACGCGCGAGGCCAAGCGCGTCTGTCTCTCGTGCGACGTACGAGGCGAGTGCCTGGAATACGCCTTGGCGAATGATGAGCGCTTCGGTATTTGGGGAGGCCTCTCGGAACGGGAACGTCGCAGGCTGAAGAAGCGCGCCGTCTAGCGCGCGAGCCCACGGATGGGCGATCCCCGGGCGTCGTACCCTGACCCGGTGACCGAGTCCGCTTCCCCCGGCACGATCGACACCGACGTCTTCCCGGACGTCGATTCCGATGCTCGCCCTCTCGGCGCGGGCGATGACAGTTCGGAATTCCGCTTCCTGGATGAGCCCTTCGGGGAAGACGACTACCCCCTCGAGCGACGAGCCCACTACGTCACCACGGTGATCGTGAGCCACGACGGCGCAGTCTGGCTGCCTGCGGTCGTGACGACCTTGTCCCAACAGACCCGTCCGACCAATGCGGTGGTCGGGGTGGATAACGCATCGTCGGATGCCAGCGCGGAGATTCTGGAGGAATCCCTGGGTGCCGATCGGGTCGTGCGCCGAACGACGAACGACGGCTTCGGTGCCGCAGTCGCCGCCGGCCTGGCATTGGCTCGTGAGTCAGCCCCACCGATCGAAGAGCACATCGTGGAATGGGTGTGGTTGCTGCACGATGACAGTGCGCCCGATCCCGAATGCCTGGATGCGTTGCTGCTGGCTGCGGACAAGCAGCCGTCCGCCGACGTTCTCGGCCCCAAGGTGCTCGGTTGGCACGATCGTCGATTACTGCTCGAAGTAGGGGTGAGTGTCAATGCGGATGGTCGTCGCGTCACAGGACTAGAACGCCGAGAGCACGATCAAGGACAGCATGACGGCGATCGCGACGTGCTCGCTGTCAGCTCCGCGGGCATGCTGATTCGTCGCGATACCTGGGAACGCCTCGATGGCTTCGACCCCAATCTCCCGCTCTTTCGTGACGATCTCGACCTGTGCTGGCGTGTCCACCGAGCAGGTGGGCGCGTCATCGTGGCAACGGATGCCGTCATCCACCACCGTGAGGCATCGGCCCACGGTCGGCGCGAGATGGACCTGCGACCCCATCGCGCCGACCGCGAGGCGGCGGTTCGGGTGCTCGTGGCCCAAGCGCCCGCAGCCCTGGCCCCCCTAGTCGCGCTTCGACTATTCGTGGGAAGCGTCGTTCGGTCTCTGGGTTACTTGATCGGCAAGGATCTGCGTGCCGCACGGGAGGAAATCGGGGCGGTCCTCACGGTGGCCACCCATCCGGGCCGACTTTCCTCATCGCGTCGCTCGATCTCGCGTACCAGTGTGGAGTCGGCGAGCAGCACACGATCGTTGCGACCGAGCACCATCGATCAGATCCGCGGTGCAGGTGAGGCAATCGCCGGATTGCTCACCACCAGCTCCGCCGTGTCCACCCCGACCGTGAGCGCCTTGGACTCCGGTCCGATCGATGACGAAGCCGCATACCTGCCCGAAGACTCCAGCAGATTCATCCGGCGGATCCTGCTGAAGCCGAGTGTGCTGCTCACCTTGATGTTGTTGATCGTCGCCGTCATCTCCACGCGGGCGCTGTGGTTCGGAGAGGGCGTCCTTCAGGGTGGAGCGCTGTTGCCGGTCCCTCCGGGAGCGAGCGACGTATGGTCCTCTTACATCCGAGCCTGGCACGACGTCGGTCCTGGTTCCACGACTCCGGCTGCTCCCTATTTGATCGTCGTGTCGACGCTCGCAACCGCGCTTTTCGGCAATGCCGATTGGGCGATGAACGTCATCGTGCTCCTCGCCGTACCGCTGGCGGGATGGAGTGCATACTTCGCCGCCCGAGGCATGGTCACGAGCAAGATCATTCGAATGTGGATGGGTGCCACGTACGCCCTGCTCCCGGCGATGACCGGTGCGGTGGAGCAAGGCCGGATCGGAACCCTGATCAGCGCGGCGGTGCTGCCCTTCGCGATCCGCTCCGGTGTCCGGCTCTCCCGGCGCACCGGGACCATTCGGCGCGCCGGGGGCACCGCCCTGCTTATGTCGGTTGTACTGGCCGCCACGCCGGCGGTGTGGTTGGTGGCTGTCATCGTCGCGATCGGCGCCTCGGTGCTCGCCTGGTGTCGACTCCGATCCCAGGCGTGGGGAATAGTGCTTCGTTTCTCGATCGCGATGCTGATCCCATTGCTCGCATTGATGCCGTGGACGCTCCATCTGGTCGGCAATCCGAGCCTGTTCCTTCTCGAGCCCGGTCTGGACATCCCGGCGATCGTGGATCCGAACCTGCGACCCGTGGACGTCCTGCTGTTGCATCCCGGCGGCCCCGGCATGAATCCGCTATGGGTCACTGCGGGACTGGTATTCGCCTCGCTCCTCGCCCTCCTGCGCCGGGACACCCTGCCGATCGTCGGATCGTGGTGGGTGTTGGGGCTGTTGGCCCTGATCGTGGGAGTCGGGCAATCGCTGGTCTTCATCACGCCGCCCGGGGGCCTCGTTGCGGTCCGACCATGGCCCGGGCCGATGACCCTCGTGCTGGGCTTGGCCATGATTGCAGCGAGTGCGGTCGCGGTGGAAGGACTACGGGAACGATTCGCGGCGCAGGACTTCACCTTGGGTCAGCCGCTGGCTGCCGTTGCCGCCATCGCCGCGTTGATCGTCCCCATCGTCTCTGCCGTCTGGTGGATCCCGGCTACCGACGACGTCTTGGTCCGCGCACCGCGGTCGGACGTTCCGGCCTTCGTAGCCGCGGAGGCCGATGGGCCCCAAGCACCCAGAACCCTCGTCCTGTCCGACAACGGCGAGGGGTTGGTCCGTTACAC
>JBMTHB010000097.1:0-5536 GCA_049435845.1 Candidatus Nanopelagicales bacterium
GGGAGGCGGAGGGCATTCGCTTCATGGGGGCCGATGGTCCGCGCCGGTTCGCGGTGACAAGAAGTGAAGCTATCCGGGCCCTGGATGACTTCATCATCCATCGACTAACGCTCTTCGGTCCCTACGAGGACGCTGTGCTGTGGCAGGACCCCTTCATGGCCCACTCGCTGCTATCGGTGCCCTTGAACCTCGGGCTCTTGCATCCTCGCGAGGTGGTGGCACGCGCCGTCGACGCGCTCGACCAGGACGCGGCCACATTGGCGAGTGTCGAGGGATGTGTGCGTCAGATCATCGGGTGGCGCGAGTACGTCTGGCACCTGTACTGGCACCTGGGGGAGGAGTACCTGGCTGGCAACGCCCTCGATGCGCATCAGACGCCTCCGGACTGGTTCCTGGAAGCGCTGGTCGACGAAGTCGATGCCCACTGCCTTCAGCAATCGCTGCGCTACGTGCGCGATCTCGGCTACTCCCATCACATCGTCCGTTTGATGGTGCTGAGCAATTGGGCTCTACAACGTGGCTACCAACCGCAAGTCGTCAATGACTGGTTCCGACGTGCCTTCGTCGATGGATACCCCTGGGTCATGGCGGCGAACGTGATCGGCATGGGTCTGTATGCGGACGGTGGGCTGATGGCCACGAAGCCGTATGTTGCCGGCGGTGCCTACCTCAACAAGATGACCGACTTCTGTGGAGGTTGTCGCTACAACCCGAAGGTCCGAGTGGGTGCCGACGCCTGCCCCTTCACGACCGGGTACTGGGCGTTTTTGCATAAGCATCGAGAGGATTTCCGGCGCAACCACAGAATGGCGACGGCACTTCGGACTATGGACAAACTGACCGATCTGGATGCTCTCTTGCGTCAGGAGTCCGAGCGCCAGGATGCGGCGCCGTGATCGGCCGTTGACATCCAGATGCACGGATCCGTGAGAGTCTGGCGGCAGGCACTCAAGCGGGGAGGAGCGGTCGATCGTGCGCAGCGTCGTTCGGATCATGCTTTCGGTTGCTGCTGCGCTCGCCCTACTGCTGGGAGGTGCATCCGCCGGCTTGGGCATATGGATTCCAACTGTCCTGGATGGCCGGGATGTCGTGAAGACCAGTCCGCAGACAATCGACATCCCCGAGTGCTCGACGACGATCATCGAGATCGCCGATGTTCGGGTGGACATCGACTTGCTCGATGTAGCTGACGTGGTCCAACTACCGGAGCGCATCACTACTTCCATGCTGCTGAGGGTTGACGGCACCACCGAAGGGGACTGGCTGGTCGGCCTTGCCGATCAGCAGGCCGTCGAGTCGCGACTTCTCGGGGCCCGATATTGCCTCGCGCAGTTCGGCGAGGCGGGTTGGTCCACGATCTCGGTAGCCGTCGAGCCAGGCGCACCGGATGCGCGGTTCGATGGACTGGCTGGAGCCTGGGCACGTGTGACCGACGGTGGCACGGTGGCGCTCCCGATCCCAGCCACAGGTTCGAGCCTGGTCGTCACCGGATCCGATGACTCGGAGTTGACTACTGTCGCTGCGGTGGGCGAGGTGCGCATCGAGGGAGCGTCCGCTACCGCCACCGTGGCTCTGCTGGGTGGAGTCATCACGATCGGGATCAGCGTAGCGTTGCTGCTGATTAGCCTGATCGGTCTTCGGCGACGCGGCGATCACGAGGGATGACGATGGCCGCTGAATGGCGCACCATTCCCAATGCACTCAGCTTCGCGCGCATGCTGGGAATTCCACTCTTCTTGTGGCTCGTCCTTGTTGAGAGGCAGGACATCTGGGCTTTCCTCGTGCTCGTCCTGGCGGGTGCCAGCGATTGGTTTGACGGCTATCTGGCGAGACGCCTGAATCAGACGTCACGGTTGGGGGAGATCCTCGATCCCTTGGTGGATCGACTGTACATCCTGGCGACCCTGATCGGGCTGGCGATGCGGGACATCATCGGTTGGTGGCTGGTTGCGATCCTGCTCGGGCGCGACCTTCTGCTCGTGCTGCTTCTGCCGATGCTTCGACGGTCCGGCTCGGTGGCGCTGCCGGTTACCTACGTGGGCAAAGCCGGAACCTTCGCCCTGCTGTGGGGATTCCCCGTCTTGCTACTGGGGTCCCTCCCAGGCTGGTGGGGGGACGTGGTCAGCGCAATGGGTTGGGCCTTCGCGCTATGGGGGACCTACCTGTACTGGTGGGCCGGAATCCGCTATGCGCACCAGATGATCAGGATCGGTCGGCGGTGGGGCTCGAAGGTGGACTAGTCTCACAGGTCCCGCGATGGGCTGCGCGTAAGCAGTAGCGAAGGACCTGAAGGAGACTCATGATCCCGGGTGAACTGAAGTACACCTCCGAGCACGAATGGGTTCGAGCCGACGGAGAGAACATCGTCAGCGTGGGGATCACCTCTTACGCACAAGAATCTCTCGGCGACATCGTCTTCGTATCGCTGCCGTCGGTCGGTGCGACGGTCTCGGCGGGGGATTCTTGCGGCGAGGTGGAGTCCACCAAGAGCGTGAGCGAGTTGTACGCACCGGTGAGTGGGCAGATCATCGAGGTCAACGGATCGGTGGACGACAACCCCGAAATGATCAACTCCGCACCCTACGGTGATGGGTGGCTGATGAAGATCCGACTGAGTGAACCCGCACAGCTGGACGGTTTGCTGTCGGCGAGTGAGTATGAGGGAATCACCCGCGGGGCTTAGGGTTGGTGGAGCGGCCTCTAGCCTCGTAACCGTGACTGTGAAGGGAGCGAGCCCATGACGTGTGCGACATGTGGCAAGCCCGTCCATCCGGAAGATCGGTTCTGTGCTGGGTGTGGTGCGGCCCTCGCGCCGAGTGATCTGGATCAAACCGGGGCGATCTCCTCTATCCAGGGTCCACCCACGGGTACCGGCCCTGCTGCTGCACTGGGAACCGGTATTCACCGCGAGCTCCCGGCTGGTGCCGCACTGCTGATCTTCCACAAGGGGCCCTCGGAGGGTAGTGAGTTCCTGCTTCCGGCCGATGCGGACATCGTCGGAGTGGGGCGTTCACCGGAATCCGACGTGTTCCTCGACGATGTGACTGTGAGTCGTCGGCATGCTGAATTCCGGCGTGGCGCGGATGGATGGAGCGTGCGCGACGTCGGCAGCCTCAATGGCACCTACGTGAATCGCGTACGGGTAGATGATCAGCGCCTCCAGGGCGGCGACGAGGTGCAGGTCGGGAAATTCCGATTCATATTCCTGGTGGGCCACGACACTGATGCATGAGTCGACTGCATGAGCACGCGCAGCGAATCGCAGGCATCGAGCGGCCGGACGCTGAGCATCGGGGAAGTCCTAAGCCTGCTGAAGCGTGACTTCCCGGACGTCACGATCAGCAAGATCCGCTTCCTGGAGACCGAGGGGCTGATCACGCCGGCTCGAACCTCGAGTGGATACAGGCGCTTCGCGGGCGACGATGTCACGCGACTACGCGACATCCTGACATTGCAGCGTGATCAATATCTGCCCTTGAAGGTGATTCGGGAACAACTGGACAGGAGTGCCGACGATGCACCCGCTGCCGCTGGCAGCGGGATGCGTCCGGAGGACTTTCGGCCCGGTGCCGGCCGGGTGCGCCTCACCCGTGGGGAACTTGCCGACATGGCTGAACTGACCGAGGCCTACGTGGCCGAGTTGGAGACGCTCGGCTTGGTGTGGGTGAGCCCGGCGGGGCATTACGACCAGGATGCTGTAATCATCTGTCAATTGGCATCGCGGCTCCAACAATTCGGTTTCGAAGGTCGCCACATGCGCAGCTTCCGCGTCTTAGCGGACCGCGTGAGTGGATTGATCGAACAGATGGCGACCCCATTCGCCAGGACGACGGGTCGCGAGCGCGATTCAAAGGCGCGCGCCCAGGAAGCCGTCCAGGAGATCGCCGCACTGTTCGTTCAACTGCACGCCGCCCTCTTGCGCGCTGAGTTGATTCGTTCCGGGAAAGCCTGACATTTCGCTCAGGGCGTTCTCCCGAGGCTGCCGAACGCCACTCAGCACCGTTAGCCTGGTCTCATGATCCCGATGAACGTGGTGGGCGTTCGCATGGAGATGCCCTCCAATACCCCCATCGTGCTGCTGCGCGAGAGCGAGGGGGAGCGCTATCTACCGATCTGGGTGGGCGCGGTCGAGGCCACCGCCATCGCGTACGCCCATCAAGGTGTGATGCCCCCTCGACCTTTGACGCACGACCTGATGAAGGACCTGCTCGACGCCTTGGACGCACCCATCGCGGAGGTTCGCATCACTGGCCTGGAGGACGGGGTCTTCTTCGCGGTCATCGTCTTCGAGTCTGGCGTAGAAGTGCAGGCACGCCCGTCCGACGCGATCGCTCTGGCCCTGCGCGCGGGAGTTCCGATAGTCGGTTCGGAGACCGTGCTGGACGAAGCGGGTATCGAGATCCCCGACGATGAGGAGCCTGTGGAAGAGGACCAGGTGGAGAAGTTCCGCGAATTCCTCGATCAGGTATCACCGGAGGATTTCGGGGCCCCTGGAGCGAATTCATAGCGTCAGAAGACCTCCACCGACGGTGACTCAGCCTTCAGTTCACGTTGAGACTTCCGCCTGTTCGGTTGTGGCGTGTCGCGTTGGCGCAGCCTTCCGCCATGCCTAGATTCACGCCGTACGTCTTCCCCGACCTGGCACCCGTGCCCGGCACTAGGGTGAAGGCACGACGAGGAGGACCAGGTGACCGGCAGTTTCGTTCACTCCGCACAGGCGCAGCCCACAGACCCGGCCGCCCAGGGTGCATTGTTCGACGATGCCGACCTTCGTCCACTCCCGGCCAACGTCGGCTACCGAGGCCCAGTCGCATGCTCGGCAGCGGGGATCACCTATCGCCAGTTGGACTACTGGGCGCGCACCGGCCTGGTAGTGCCTACCGTCCGAGGTGCCAGTGGTTCGGGTTCGCAACGTCTGTATGGCTTTCGCGACATTTTGATCCTGCGCATCGTCAAGCGGCTGATCGACACCGGCGTGTCCCTGCAGAACATCCGCTCGGCGGTCGAGCACCTAGCTACGCGCAACGGCGATGACCTCGCCCGGATCACATTGATGAGCGATGGGGCGAGCATCTACGAGTGTCGAAGCGCCGATGAGGTCGTTGACCTGGTGCGTGGGGGACAGGGCGTGTTCGGAATCGCCGTCGGCAGCGTCTGGCGTGAAGTGGAAGGCACGTTGGCAACGCTGCCCGCCGAGGATCCGGCGGGGGATGCAGTGGTCCCGGCCGGTGTCACCGATGAGCTGGCCCGTCGACGCGCGCAGCGCGCTGCCGTGTGAGCTTTTCGCAGCCTCGCAGCCTCGTAGTTTCCGAGTTTCGTCGGGGGTCATGGCGTCCGTCGGGCTATGCTCCAGTTGCCGCTTCATCCGTGCGGGAGAGAGCCGCGGCCCACGCCAGGGTCGTAGCCGCCGAAGGAGCAATCGCCCCGACAAACTCTCAGGCACCGGTACCGCATGGGAAGGCGACTCTGGAAAAGGGAGTGATCCCTACCGACGGTGAAAGCCGTGTACTGACACGGTGAAACTCTCAGGTCGCGC
>JBMTHB010000098.1:0-5496 GCA_049435845.1 Candidatus Nanopelagicales bacterium
CAGTTGCGTCCCTGGGAGAACGTCGCCCACATCGTGAGCGTGACGGTTCCCCGTCGATGAAGCCCCAGCCGGTGTCCAGGGAGGAACTCGAGCGACTCGTCGACGGAGCCCACCACGATCCCCACTCGATTCTCGGCGCCCACCCGCACGACGGTGCAACGACCATTCGGGTGCTTCGGCCGCACGCTCGCGCGGTGACCGTGGTGCTTCCCGGCGAGCGGTTCCCCATGCATCAAGAGATTCCGGGTGTGTGGTGGTGCGTCGTGCCCGGCAGCGGGACCCCCGACTACCGCATCGACGTGCAATACGACGCGGATCCGGTACCGGCGGATGATCCGTACCACTACTGGCCCTTCGTGGGCGAGGTGGATCTGCATCTGCTGGCGGAGGGTCGTCATGAGCAGATGTGGCAGCAACTCGGTGCCCATGTCCACCGCTTCGACAGTGGCTTCGGTCCGGTCGTAGGCACCGCGTTCGCGGTCTGGGCACCCAATGCCCTGGGCGTCCGTGTCATCGGCGACTTCAACTACTGGGACGGCGCGGCCCATCCGATGCGCTCACTCGGTGGGTCCGGAGTATGGGAACTGTTCATTCCAGGAGTGCAGGCAGGGGCTCGCTACAAATTCCACATCCTCGGTCGCGACGGCATGTGGCGCGACAAGGCCGATCCGGTTGCCGCGTACGCGGAGCAGCCACCGGCGACCGCATCGATCGTCTACGAGAGCACCTATTCGTGGGGCGATGCATCCTGGCTCGACCAGCGTGCTCGAACGGATCCGCATACCCGGCCGATGTCCATCTACGAAGTGCACCTTCCGTCGTGGCGTGCTGGGCTGGGCTATCGCGAGTTGGCCCGCGAGCTGGTCGACTACGTCACCGAGTCCGGCTTCACCCATGTGGAGTTCCTTCCGGTCTCCGAGCACCCCTACGGTCCATCGTGGGGCTATCAGGTGTCCGGGTACTTCGCGCCCACCGCTCGACTGGGAGACCCCGACGACTTCCGGTACCTGGTGGATCGACTTCACCAGGCAGGAATCGCGGTGATCATCGACTGGGTTCCCGCGCACTTTCCCAAGGACGAGTGGGCGCTCGCCCGATTCGATGGCACATGCCTGTACGAGCATCCAGATCCTCAGCGCGGTGAACATCCCGACTGGGGTACGTACGTCTTCGACTTCGGGCGTCGTGAGGTTCGAAACTTCCTCGTCAGCAATGCGGTCTACTGGCTCGAGGAATTCCACATCGATGGACTTCGCGTCGACGCAGTTGCGTCGATGCTGTACCTGGATTATTCGCGCGATACAGGACAGTGGTCACCCAACGAGTTCGGCGGAAGGGAGAACCTGGACGCCGTCCGATTCCTGCAGGAGATGAACGCCACCGTCTACAAGCGTGTTCCCGGTGCAGTGACGATCGCGGAGGAATCCACAGCGTGGCCGGGCGTCACCACTCCCACGTACGCCGGTGGCTTGGGCTTCGGCTTCAAGTGGAACATGGGGTGGATGCACGACTCGCTGGACTACATGAAGCGCGATCCGATCCATCGATCCTTCCATCACAACGACATGACGTTCTCCATGATGTACGCGTATTCGGAACGGTTCATCCTGCCCTTGTCGCACGATGAAGTGGTGCACGGCAAGGGTTCGCTGATCGCGCGGATGCCCGGCGACAGGTGGCAGGCACTGGCCAACCTGCGCGCGTATCTCGCCTTCATGTGGGCACATCCGGGGAAGAAGTTGCTGTTCATGGGTGGTGAGTTCGCTCAATCGGACGAATGGTCCAGCGAACGGAGCTTGGACTGGTGGCTGATGCAGTTCGCCGAGCACGAAGGGATGTGGCGCACCGTCCGCGACCTCAACCGCGCCTACCGGGATTACCCCGCGCTATGGGAACGCGATCACGAAGCGACCGGATTCGAATGGATCGATGCCGAGGCCGCAGGCGACAACACCTTCAGCTTCCTGCGCTGGGACAAGTCCGGTGGGTGTGTAGCGGTCGTCGTCAACTTCTCCCCGGTCGTACGTTCGGACGTACGGATCGGACTTCCCCGGGGCGGACTGTGGACCGAGATCGTGAACACCGATGCCTCGATCTACGGAGGATCGGGAGCCGGAAACAACGGGGCGGTGCAGGGGGTCGACCAACCCTGGGCGGGACGTCAGTGGAGTGCCTCGATCACCATTCCTCCGCTAGCGGCCTGCTACTTCGCGTCTACGGCCTAAGGCAACGGCCTAAAGCGCCGACCCATCACAACGGCGCAGCCCAACGACGCAGTGCGCGTACTCAGAAAAGCGCGCTGGCCAACGCCACGCGGGCCGGGGCGACGGCAGGATCATCGCCGGCGAGGGCGAACAGTTCGATAAGTCGACCTCTGACCTTGTCGCGTTCGTCACCCGATGTGGTGCGTACCAGGGCGATCAGTCGATCGAAGGCGCCGGCCCACTGCCCGCGCACTACCTCCACGTCAGCAGCACGCAGGGCAGCGTCGACGTCCGCTCCTTGCGCATCGGCGTCGACGAGGGCACGGTCGTGATCGAAGCCTTCGGTCCGCTCGTACAGATCGACGAGAGCGAGCCCGGCCGCCGCCTCCGCGTCCGCGGGGTTGTCGTCGAGGATCTGCTTGTAGGCGAGCCGTGCCGCCGCCCAATCCCCGACGTCGATGGCCGTGACGGCCGCATCGAAGCGGGGATCCCCCGGGGGTTCCTCGATCGGTGGTGCCGGCGCTTCGGTGTCCGACAACGTGCCGATGATTCCCTGGCTCGCCGCCACCTCCAGGAGTTTGTCCAGCGCAGGGCGAATCTGCTGTTCGGGCATCGCTCCTTGGAACATCGGGATGACCTGGCCACCGAGGACCGCGTACACCGTGGGAATCGACTGCACCTGGAACGCGGCAGCGATCTGCTGTTCGGCGTCGACGTCGACCTTGGCGAGGACCCAGCGGCCGGCGTACTCCGCCGCCAGCTTCTCCAAGATCGGCGACAACTGCTTGCACGGACCGCACCACGTGGCCCACAGGTCCACCAAAACGGGCACCGTCATCGAACGATCGAGCACCTCGGCCTGGAACGACTCCGTGGTCACGTCCACGATCACGCCCTGGGGAGCCCCCTCGAGCGCCGCTTGGGTCTTGCGCTGCTGATCCTTCTGCGCCGCAAGTGCGCCCAGGTCCACGGCTCCGGCGAAGTTCGGCTTTCCCACGGCGTCATTGTTACCCATGGCCGATCCCCGCCGGTCAACGCACTCCTCGAGGGTCCCGACAGAATGCACCTATGCACGTCTCCGCTCGGGTCGACTACGGCACGCGCGCCATGGTGGAACTAGCGGCCGCGTGGAGCGAGGATCCACGTCGCATGACTAAGGGCGACGACATCGCACGAGCGCAGGAGATTCCTGCGAAGTTCCTTGAGGGCATCTTGAGCCAACTGCGTCAAGCAGGTCTCGTGTCGAGCCAGCGCGGCGCCGATGGCGGTTATCGACTGGAGCGTGATCCCGCCGCGATCACCATCGCCGACATCGTGCGAGCACTCGATGGTCCGCTAGCGGCAGTCCGAGATCTACGTCCGGAGGATGTCCACTACGCAGGTGGAGCGGACCATCTCCGCGAAGTCTGGGTAGCGCTGCGATCGGCGATGCGCGATGTTCTCGAGCACACCACCGTGGCCGACGTCCATACCGGTCAGCTTCCCGACCGGGTGCGGGCCTATCTCGATGAACCGGACGCCTGGCGACGACGCCAATCGTGAGCCCGTCTTCATGCCCGGCGTTCGTTCGAGGAAGTCACGTGCTCCCAGAGTCGCTCGACCGCACCGTTCACCGTTGTGCGGCCACGCGCTACATCCTGAGCACACGACCGCAGCAGTGCCGCGGATCCGTCGGCGGTGACGGTCCTTCGCACCACGCTGGACAGTTCGGACACGATCTCCTCGAGGGCCCGCTGCTCGCGGCGCCGGTCTAGTTCACCGCTGCCCTCGGCCCACGAGTAGTGCGAATCAACCGCAGCGACGACATCGGCGATGCCCTCTCCGGTACTGGCGACAGCGCTCACTACCGGAGGTACCCATGTCCCATCGTCGGTCGCAAGCGCGATCATCTGACGCAGGTCTCGAGCAGTGGACTGGGCTCCCTCGCGATCGGCCTTGTTGACCACGAACACATCGCCAATCTCCAGGATGCCCGCCTTGGCAGCCTGGATGCCGTCTCCCATCCCCGGTGCGACAAGTACGACGGTGGTGTCCGCGGCGGCGGCGATCTCCACTTCGGATTGACCGACACCGACCGTCTCGATCAGCACGACATCGAACCCGGCTGCACCGAACACCCGGAGCACCTGTCCAGCGGTTGCCGCCAAGCCACCCAGATGGCCCCGCGAGGCCATGGAACGGATGAACACCTCAGGATCGGCCGAGTGGGATTGCATTCGAATGCGATCGCCGAGTAGCGCACCACCAGAGAAGGGCGACGACGGATCGACCGCGAGTACGCCCACCACCGATCCCTGCTCCCGGTAGGCAGCGATCAGCGCCGCCGTCATGGTGGATTTTCCGACCCCCGGAGCCCCGGTGAGTCCGATGGTGCGACTTCGGTGCGGTGAGTCCTGCGCCAACGCCTCCATGAGCGCACGTCCATCGGCGCTCTGGTTCTCCACCAGCGTGATCGCACGCGCGATATCGCGCACGCGGCGGAGTCGAACTCCCTCGACCAGGGCCGTCATCCGATCGGTGTCCGATCCGGTCTGGTCGGTCATGCAGCCGGAACCTGGATGATCAGCGCGTCACCTTGACCACCACCACCGCACAGCGCCGCAGCCCCGATCCCTCCACCCCGTCGACGAAGTTCATGGATGAGATGAAGTACCAGGCGCGCACCAGACATCCCGATCGGATGACCCAGTGCGATGGCGCCACCATTGACGTTCACGATGGCATCACTCACACCGAGGCGTTTGGTCGAGGCGATCGCGACTGCCGCGAATGCCTCGTTGATCTCGATGAGATCCAGGTCCCCGACCGAGATCCCTTCCTTCTCGCAGGCGAGTTCTATCGCGGCGGCGGGTTGCTCATGCAGGGACGGGTCGGGGCCAGCCACCACGCCGTGCGCCCCCACGTACGCCAGCGGCGCGCTCCCGAGCTGCTGCGCCGTGGCCCGGGACACCACGACGAGCGCGGCAGCACCATCGGATATCTGCGACGCGTTCCCAGCGGTGATGGTGCCGTCGCTTGCGAAGGCCGGGCGCAAACGAGCCAAGGACTCCTGCGTGGTGTCCGCACGGATGCCTTCGTCTTCCGTCACGACTATCGGGTCCCCCTTGCGCTGCGGGATGGTGACGGCAGCGATCTCCTCTGCGAACAGCCCCGCCTGCTGTGCTTCCGCTGCGCGGGCGTGCGACGAGGCGGCCACCACGTCTTGCTCCTCGCGGGTGAGGTGGTGCCTGGAGTTGTAGCGCTCCGTAGCCTCACCCATAGCGCACTCGTCGAAGGCGCAGGTGAGTCCATC
>JBMTHB010000099.1:0-5450 GCA_049435845.1 Candidatus Nanopelagicales bacterium
CCCTGCGTGCGAGCCGGCTAAACCCCTGCCTTGGAAGTCCTCGGTGGTGCCCGGTACTCCAAGCAGGGGAGTTCGCCGCCACTCACGTGACCTACGGCCCATCGTGGTGATCCAGACGACCTGCGATCCCCCGGGGAAGCGGCGCATGAGCCTGCCCCCGGAAACTTTGTCCAAGAAGCGGTGCGCGACCGTCGTGGCGCGAAGCGCGGTTCCCCAGACGACGTCGTATGCCCGGGAGCCCACGTATGGCACTATATATGGCATGCACCGAACCACCGTGTACCTGCCGGAGGCGATGAAGGCCCGATTGACCGCGGAAGCGCAGCGTCGGGGGCTGAGCGAGGCGGAGATCATCCGGCTAGCTGTGGATAAGGAGTTGACCCGACGCATGACCGGTGCAGGAATAATCACCGACCCCTTGCCCAAGGGGGTGAGTGGCCGCACGCTCGAAGAGCACTTGAAGGGATTCGGTGAAGATTGATCGTCCTCGACACCGGTGTCTTGCTCGCGTATTTCTCGGCATCGGACCCCGATCACACCCCGGCGAGGGAACTTCTGGAGAACCCGTCCTTGGAGTTCGTGACGACCCCGCTCGTTGTAGCCGAATTGGATTACTTCGTCCTGGAGCGGTTCGGTCCACATATCGAGGCTCGCACCATCGAACATCTACTCGATAGTCCTATCTCGATAGCCCCATTCGGGCATGCGGAACTTGCCTTGTGCGCGCGCCTGTTAGCTCGGTACCAGGACCTCGAACTGGGACTTACGGATGCATCGGTCATGGTCGCGGCCGAGTCCCTGGGGACGAGATTGATCGCCACGCTGGATGAGCGAGATTTTCGGCCGGTTCGAATGGAATCCGGCGCTGCATTCCAGCTGCTTCCGGATGGATAGGCTTGAGTTCTTCCCCTCTCGACCCTTCACTGATCTTCGAGGGATGGAGTGCTCGTGGCTCGCGTGATCGTCGACGTCATGCTCAAGCCGGAGATCCTGGATCCGCAAGGCCGCGCAGTCCAAGGGGCACTCGGTCGGTTGGGTCTGGCCGGCGTTACCGATGTCCGTCAGGGAAAGCAGTTCGTGATCGAGATCGAGGGCGAACTCGACGCTGATCGCCGCGCCACACTGGAGAGGCTTGCGGCTGAGTTGTTGAGCAACCCGGTGATCGAGGACTATCGAATGCGCGTGGTAGCCGATGGGGAGAGCGCGTGAGCGCTCGGATCGGCGTCGTCACTTTCCCAGGTTCGCTCGACGATGCAGATGCCGCGCGCGCGGTCACTGTCGCCGGGGGTAAGGCGGTGCATCTGTGGCACGGCGACGACGATCTGAAGAAGGTCGATGCGGTGGTATTGCCGGGCGGATTCTCCTACGGGGACTACTTGCGCTGCGGCGCGATCGCACGCTTCGCACCGGTCATGAGCAAGGTGGTAGATGCCGCCAATGCCGGAATGCCGGTACTCGGCATTTGCAATGGCTTCCAGATCCTGTGCGAGTCGCACCTCCTCCCCGGTGCTCTGACGCGCAACGACCATCTGCACTTCATCTGCCGCGACCAGAAACTTCGCATCGAGAACACCACTTCGGATTGGACGCGCGACTTCGCCCCCGGCCAGGAGATCGTGGTTCCGCTGAAGAACGGCGAGGGCGGATACGTCGCCGACGATGCGACCTTGAATCGACTCGAAGGGGACGGGCGGGTGATCGCCCGTTACCTCGAGATGAATCCCAACGGCAGCCGGCGCGACATCGCCGGGATCTGTAATGAGCGCGGAAACGTCGTCGGCCTCATGCCGCATCCCGAGCACGCGGTGGAGGACCTCACGGGACCGAGCACCGACGGGGTGTATTTCTTTGCATCGGTGCTTACTGCAGTGATGTCCGGGGCGCGTCGATGATCGATACCGTCGAGCACGCTGAAAGCACGCCCGACGCCGAGCAGCCCTTCGCCGAACTCGGACTCAAGCCCGACGAGTACCAGCGCATTCGCGACATCCTCGGTCGTCGGCCCACGAGCAGTGAACTTGCGATGTACTCGGTCATGTGGAGCGAGCACTGCTCGTACAAGTCGAGCAAAGTGCACTTGCGTCAATTCGGAGAGAAGAAGCCGGACACCGATGCACTCCTAGTCGGTATCGGGGAGAACGCCGGAGTGGTGGACATCGGCGATGGTTGGGCGGTCACCTTCAAGGTGGAAAGCCACAACCACCCGTCCTACGTCGAGCCGTACCAGGGTGCGGCCACCGGAGTAGGCGGCATCGTGCGCGACATCCTGTCCATGGGAGCCCGACCCTTGGCGGTGATGGATCCATTGCGGTTCGGACCGGCCGACGCTCCTGATACCAAGCGCGTGCTGCCGGGGGTGGTCGCGGGAATCGGCGGTTACGGCAACTGCCTGGGTCTACCGAACATCGGCGGTGAGGTCGTCTTCGATTCCTCCTACGCGGGTAATCCACTGGTGAACGCGCTGTGCGTGGGAGCGATGAAGCACGAGGACATCCACTTGGCCAGCGCGAAGGGCGTCGGGAATCTGGTGGTCTTGTACGGCGCGCGCACCGGTGGCGACGGCATCGGTGGGGTGTCGGTGCTGGCGTCGGAGACCTTCGACGACGAAGGCCCGGCCAAGCGCCCCAGCGTCCAGGTGGGCGATCCGTTCATGGAGAAGCTCTTGATCGAATCAACTCTCGAAGTGCTGCGCGCCGGTCTTGTGGAAGGCATCCAGGACCTCGGCGGGGCGGGAATCTCCTGCGCCACCAGCGAACTTGCATCTAACGGCGAAGGCGGCATGCACGTGTGGCTGGATCGGGTGCTACTGCGCGATCCCACCTTGAGTCCCGAAGAGATCTTGATGAGCGAATCGCAGGAACGTATGTGCGCGATCGTGCGCCCGGAGAAGATCGACGCCTTTCTGGAGCACTGCAGAAAGTGGGACGTCGAAGCCGTCGTGATCGGCGAGGTCAATGCGTCCGGACGTCTAACGGTCGACTGGCACGGGGAGCGGATCGTCGATGTACCGCCGCGAACGGTGGCGCACGAAGGTCCGGTGTACGAACGCCCGTATCACCGACCCTCATGGCAGGACGCACTGCAGGCCGATACCCCCGAGCGGCTCGAGCGCCCCGGACCGGAGCAATTCGAGCGGACCCTGCTGGACCTCGTCGCTTCCCCTAACTTGGCAGGAAAGCACTGGGTGACCGACCAGTACGACCGCTACGTGCTGGGCAACACAGTCCTGGCGCAGCCGGAGGATTCCGGGATGATCCGGGTGGACGAAGTGACCGGACGCGGCGTCGCGATCTCCACCGACTGCAATGGACGTTTCGCAAAGCTCGATCCGTATCTCGGTGCCAAGCTCGCACTCGCCGAGTCCTATCGGAACGTATGCGCCACCGGCGCGGTGCCGTTGGCCGTGACCAACTGTCTGAACTTCGGCTCCCCGGAGGACCCCGAGGTGATGTGGCAGTTCGCCGAAGCCACGCGGGGCTTGGCAGATGGCTGCCTGGAACTCGGAATCCCGGTCACGGGTGGGAATGTCTCGTTCTACAACCAGACCGGCGACACCGCCATCCTGCCCACTCCCGTGGTGGGCGTGCTCGGCGTGATCGACGACGTCAACCGTCGCACACCGATGAAGTGGGGACCCGATGGTGAATTGATCTATCTACTCGGCGACACCCGCGATGAGTTCGGCGGTAGTGAGTGGGCGCACCTGCACGGACACCTCGGTGGTTATCCGCCGCGCGTGGATCTGCAACGGGAGCGCATTCTCGGTGAGATCCTCGTCGCAGGTTCACGTGATGGCATGCTCACCGCCGCCCATGATGTTTCCGACGGTGGATTCGCGCAGGCGATCGTCGAGATGGCGTTGCGGTCGGGTGTGGGTGCGCGATTGTGGTTGCCCGACGACATCGATCCGTTCGTGCAGTTGTTCGCGGAATCGGCCGGTCGTGCGGTGGTCGTGGTTCCGCGCAGCGAGGAGCTGCGGTTCTCGGAGATGTGCGCGGCACGGGGAGTGCCCGCGCATCGAGTCGGTGTCGTGGATTCAGGGCTCGGGCCCGATGCCGGATTCCCGGTAGGTACGCAGGTCCTGCAATTCGGTGAGTACTTCACTGTCTCCCTGGATCGACTTCGTCAGGCCCACGACGCCACCTTGCCGGCGCTCTTCGCGTGACCAACGGCGCCTGGATCGACAGTGCGACGGCGGTGCTCGACGCACTCCTCGCCGGGCATCGACCGAGCCGCGAGGAACAACGTGCAGCGGTGAAGGCATCGCTCGCGGTGCTGGTCGAACGCGCTCCGGGGCGCAGTGTCGAGGTGCGCATACCGCCGTTCGCCGCCGTGCAGGTGGTTGCCGGCAGTGCGCACCGCCGGGGAACACCCCCGGCCGTCGTCGAGACCGACCCGGCCACCTGGTTGGCCCTCGCCCTGGGGCGCGTGGAGTGGGGGGAGGCGACCGGGAGTGGTCGGCTGCGGGCCAGCGGGGAGCGGTCGGACCTGTCGGGACTCCTCCCGCTGATTTGACTCACTAAGTCTTACCTAACTAAGGTCAGCCTTACCTGAGGGCGCACCGGGAAGTCGCCCTCCAGATCGAAGGCAGTCGATGAAGACATCTGCGCGGCGTAGCGCCGCGATCGTGGCCACCCTGGCAAGCGCCCTGCTGCTGAGTGCCTGCGGCGGCGGGACCGATGAAGCCGGCGGCAACTCCGGGGACACCGTGGCCGGGTCAACCGAGCCCGTGGTCGTCTACTCCGGGCGCGCCGAGGAACTGGTCGCCCCCCTGTTCGAGCAGTTCACCGAAGAGACCGGCATACGGGTCGAGGTGCGCTACGGCGACACCGCCGAACTCGCCGCGCAGATCATCGAGGAAGGCGACGCGTCGCCGGCAGATCTGTACTTCGGTCAGGACGCAGGCGCCCTCGGCGCACTCGATGCGGCCGGCCAATGCGCTGCGCTGCCCGCGGCCATCGCCGAGACGGTTCCTGCGGTATTTCGAGCCGCCGACGGGAATTGGACGGGGATCACCGGTCGGGCACGTGTGATCGCCTACGACTCCTCGCAGTTGAGTGCAGACGAAGTTCCAACGTCGGTATTCGAGTTGACCGATCCGAAATGGCGCGGCCAGGTAGCCATCGCACCCACCAACGGATCGTTCCAAGCATTCGTCACAGCCATGCGCGTTGCTGCAGGCGATGACGCAACCCGCGAGTGGCTGCAAGGCCTCGTCGACAATGACGCACAGATCTACGAGAAGAACAGCCTGATCCGCGACGCTGTCGACGCTGGCGAAGTCCAACTCGGATTGATCAATCACTACTACTGGTATCAGAAGGCCGCCGAGGTTGGCGAGGACGAGATGAATGTGCAACTCGCCTTCACCGAACCGGGTGACCCGGGAACTCTCGTGAACGTGGCCGGTGCCTGCGTAATCACCCCCTCCGACAATCAGCAGGGCGCTG
>JBMTHB010000100.1:0-5388 GCA_049435845.1 Candidatus Nanopelagicales bacterium
GGTGCACGGCACCACGATGGTCATGCGACTCATGGCAGCCGAGTAGTCGAGCGATGAAATGATCAACGCCGGGCGCCTTCCACCCTGTTCGCTCCCAACAACAGGATCCAGCTCGCACCACACGATCGTTCCGGCCTCGAGATTCATGTGTTGAGACTTCCATCGGATGATGAATCTTCGTCCCAAGGTTCATCCTCAAGGCCGTCCATCGAGGTTGTGTCCCAGGCTCTGAACTCGCGCATGTATTCGTCCCACACCTCTTGCGGTGCTTCGCGCATAGCCTTCTTGGCGGCCTCGACTTCCAAGCGCCAGAGGTAGTCGGCCAGCAACTTCTCGATCATGCTTCCGGCGGTCCGCCCCTCGGCGGCGGCCACCTGGTTCAAGTCATCGCGAACTTTGGTCGTCACCTTGATGGTGGTGTGGGTGGGAGTGCTCACGGGCAGAGTATACGTCGGGTATACCTGCCGGGGAAAGCCCTTATCCTCGCCTGTCAGGTGGCAGCGATGGCCTCGAGGACTGCAGCCACCCCGTCGCCGGGTTCCGCGTGCGTGATCAGATTGGCTTGCGCCTGGATCTCCGGAACCGCGTGACCCATCGCCACACCCAGACCGGCCCAGTTCAACATCTGGACGTCGTTCCAGTTGTCGCCGATGGCGACCACACGCTCAGCCGGGATGTCCTTGCGTGCGCACACCTCGTGCAGCATCGATGCCTTGCTCACGTCGTGCGGGCCGACGTCCATCCATGCGACGTCTGCTACTCCGTACACCACCTGGTGGTAGCCAAGTTGTGCTGCGGCGTGGCCGAAAACGTCTTGCGTGTGCCGGTTGCTCCGCATCACCAGCCGCACGACTGGTTCCTTGGTGAGGTCTTCCAGCGACACCTCGTGGATTTTCAACCCGAGTGGACCGGTAGAGAACATCTTGGTCGTATAGAAGACGCCGTGCATATCCTCGACGGCGAACACTGCACCGGGAACGAGTTCATCCAGCTTTTCGATTACCGGAGCGGCGTCGAAGGTGACCGCTTCGATGATCTTGTCCTTGGCGACATCGCCGAGGATGGCACCGTTGCTGCACACGACGTAGCCATCCAGACCTGCCTCACGGGCGACCGGGCTCGTGGTGTCGAAGGCGCGTCCGGTCGCGAGGACGACGTCGATGCCGCGCTCGCGCACGGCACTGATCGCTTCGATGACCCGGGGCTTCATCTCCCCGAGGTGGACCGTGAGGGTGTCGTCGATGTCGAGTGCGATGAGTTGGGGGGTCCAGTCGATGGGTAAACCGTCATCTATGTGAGGGATGCCGATAGGGGGAACGTTCGTCACAGGGTGACTCGACCTCCGAGGTAGGGGCGTAAAGCGACTGGGATCGTGACGCTGCCGTCGGCCTGCTGATGGTTCTCCAGCAGCGCGACGATGATGCGTGGCATCGCGCATAGCGTGCCGTTGAGTGTTGCCAGCGGAGCGGTGTGGCCGTCCTTGCGCATCCGGATCTTCAACCGGCGGGCTTGGAATTCGGTGGTGTTGGAGGTGCTGGTGATCTCGCGGTAGGCATCTTGGGTGGGGATCCACGCCTCTATGTCGAACTTGCGTGCAGCACTGGAGCCGAGATCACCGGTGGCGACATCGATCACCCGGAACGGAATCTCCAGGGCCAGGACGAACTCCTTCTCCCAGGCAAGCAGGTTCGCGTGCTCCTCCTCGGCCGTGTCCGGATCGCAGAACACGAACATCTCCACCTTGTCGAACTGGTGCACGCGGATGATGCCTCGGGTGTCCTTGCCGTAGGAACCGGCCTCGCGCCGAAAGCAGCTCGACCAACCCGCGTAGCGCAGCGGAAGATCGTCGGCGTCGATGATCTCGTCCGAATGCAGCGCGGCGAGCGGAACCTCACTCGTGCCGACCAGATACATGTCATCCGATTCGATCCGATAGACGTTCTCCGCGGCCTGACCCAAGAAACCGGTGCCCTCCATCGCGCTGGGCAGCACGAGCGCCGGGGTAATCACCGGGATGAGTCCATGGCGGCGTGCGTGCTCCAGCGCCATATTGAGCAGCGCGAACTCCAATTCCGCACCGGGCCCGGTGAGATAGAAGAAGCGCGAGCCGGAGACTTTCGCGCCACGCTCCTCGTCGATCGCCTTGAGTGCCTCACCGATCTCCTGATGATCCTTGGGCTGGAAACCTTCAGCCGCGAAATCTCGCGGTGTGCCGACAGTTTCGAGAACCGCGAAGTCTTCTTCGCCACCTACCGGTGAATCGAGATTGACCAGATTGGAAACTTCCAGCCATAGCGCGTTGTTGTGTTCGGCGGCCGCATCGGCGGCTTGCTCGGCTTCCTTCACCCTGTTCGCCAGGTCGGTTGCTGCGGTCATGAGTTGATCGACCTGCTGCTGCAGGGCGGGTCTGGCGTCGTCGTCGGCCTTCTTGAGTTGACCCTGCAAAGGCCCGATCTGCTTGCTGAGAGTCTTCTGCTCATTGCGCAGTTCATCGAAATGTTGGCGCGCATCACGGGCGTTCTTGTCCGCTTCGATCAAGCGGTCGACCACGGACTCGTCCTCGCCGCGGCGACGCTGGGATTCGCGAATCCGATCAGGGTCGGTGCGCAAGATGACGGGGTCGATCACCGGCTCAACCTACCGTCACAGATAGTGGCCGACTCCGCTCTGGCTGTCGGAACTGTCCGACCGCGCGCCCTGACCGGGCACCATCGGCATGGACGGCAACTGTGGCTGGCCGCGCATCTGATCGAGTTGCGCCTTCGCTGCAACCTGCTGGGCGAAGATCGCGGCTTGGATGCCGTGGAACAGCCCCTCGAGCCAGCCCACCAATTGCGCCTGGGCGATGCGCAGCTCGGCTTCGCTCGGAGCCTGGTCGGAATTGAACGGCAGGGAGAGCCGATCGAGCTCTTCGACCAACTCGGGGGACAGACCCTCCTCGAGTTCCTTGATCGATTGCGCGTAGATCTCACTGAGCCGAACCCTGGCTGCCTCGTCGAGCGGTGCGGACTTCACCTCGTCGAGCAGCTGCTTGATCATCGTGCCGATCCGCATCACCTTGGCTGGCTGCTGAACCAGGGATGTCGGGTCAGTGGGCGGCTGATCCTCCGACTGCTCGGGGCTACCGGGCTCCACCACGTGGCCGTCCTGGTCGATCACCGGTTGCTCGCTCATGGGCTCCATCGTCGCATCCGGGCCCGTGGCGAGCCCGACGGCTGCCCGGTCTATGCATCGTCACCTATCTCTGGCACACTTTGCGAACTTTGCTCTGACTACTGCTTCCCCGGGGTAATCCGGGCCGTGAAAGGTGGCCTGATTGGACTACAACTGGTTGACGCCGAAGGCTCAGGCTCGTCCTGCCGGCGGCAAAGGATGGGGCTCGTACGCCACCGAGCCGATCGCCAAAGGCGAGACCGTGGCGGGCTTCGGCGGCTGGGTCGTGGATCGAGCCACCTTGTCATCTTTGAGCGATGATCGACAAAGCCGCTCCATCCAGGTCGACCACGATCTCTATCTGGTCTCTAGTGACACCCCCGAACCGGGCGACATGCTCAACCACTCCTGTGAGCCGAACTGCGGTGTCATCGGCTCGGCGGTCCTGGTTGCGATGCGCGATATCGCGGTCGGTGAGGAACTGTCCTTCGACTACGCCATGACCGACGCCTCGGACTACGACGAGTTCTCCTGCCTGTGCGGTGAACCGACGTGTCGCGGCGTGGTGACCGGCGCTGACTGGCGTGACCCGGTGTTGCAGGCGAAGTACCACGGGTACTTCTCGCAATATCTTGTGCGGCGGATCGCGGCGCTGACCGAAGCCCTGTAGTTCGCTTCCGCGCTACGGCACAATGCGCGTGTGCGCTGGCTGATCACGGGGGCAAGCGGCTTCCTGGGAGCCAATGCCGTCCGGCAGATCTCTGTGAACCACGATGTGGTCGGACTGGTGCGTGATGCGAACACCGCGCCGTGGTGCGATCAGAAGGTGACCGCTGATCTGCTCGCTATCGATGCGCTCGAACGTGTGGTGCATGAGGTCGAGCCCGAGGTGGTGCTGCACTGCGCGGGCATGGCGCACCATGGTGCGTGTCAGGACAATGAAGACCTGGCGATGCGCGTGAACGCGCAGGCGAGCGGAGTATTGGCAGCTGCCGCGGCACGCGCGGGGGCGTCGTTCGTCTATGTGTCCACCGACGCTGTGTTCTCGGGCGCGCGTGGTTGGTACACCGAGGATGAACCGGTCTCACCGAACAACGCGTACGGACGATCGAAGGCAGCCGGGGAAGAGGCGGTGCTCGCGGCTCACCCTGGCGCGGTAATCGCCCGTACCAACTTCTTCGGCTGGAGTCCCAGTGGTCACAGTTCCACCTTGGAGTTCTTCGTGCGCGAACTCGGTGCCGGGAATCGTGTCCCGGGGTTTGTGGATTACACGGTTACGTCGTTGTTCGTCGAAGACGTGGTGGAGTCACTTGAGCAGATAGTCGATTCCGGTGAGTCCGGGGTCTTCCATGTGGTGGCCAGCGATACGTTGAGCAAGTTAGATTTCGGCAGGTCGGTCGCGGAGGAGTTCGACCTGGATGGGTCGTTGATCGACGAATCAGCGGTGCCTGGTGGCGCGAAGGACTTGTCGCTGCGCAGTGACCGGCTTGCTGCGTTGCGCGGAACCCCGATGCCGACGCAGGCCGATGGCATCGCGCGGGCCCGAGAGTCGAGAAGGTTCTAGTTCGTTACCCGCGTGCTTGCTCGAGCGCCTGACGGAAGGCCTCGATCGGCTGGGCGCCTGAGAGCCCGACCGCATCGTTGAACACGAAGAACGGGACACCACTGGCACCGATATCGCGGGCGGTCGCCTGATCGCTAGCGACGGTCTCGAGGTAGTCGCGGCTTTCCAGGACTTCGCGCATCGCGCGGGGGTCGAGATCGTGTACGGCGGCGAATGGTTCGAGGTCTTCGATAGTGAAGATGCGCTCGCCGCGCTCGAAGTAGGCCGCATACAGATCCGCGAGGAGCGGTTGGGTCGATTCGGGTGCGATGTCCTGCACCCACAGTAGGAAGCGGTGCACGTCACGGGTGTTCCCGGTCATGGTGCGATCGAGGTGGTAGTCGAGTCCTTCCGTGGCGGCGACAGCGGTGACGTTGTCCATCATCGCGAGCGCTTGATCACGACTGACGCCGTACTTGGCGGCGAGGTGATCGATAGTCGGCTCGGAATGCGTGCTCGCGGAGGGGTCCAGCTGGAAGGCACGGTGCACGATCTGGACGTCGTCGTTGTTCTGGGGATCAATGCCGAATTCCTCGAGGGCTCGCTGCAGTCGGCGTTTGCCGATGAAGCACCACGGGCACACCAGGTCAGCCCACACGTCGATTCGCATGGTGCCCAGTCAATCAGGGTGG
>JBMTHB010000101.1:0-5413 GCA_049435845.1 Candidatus Nanopelagicales bacterium
CCGCGTTCCGCACGGTACGCGCCGCACCTCCTCCGGCTCCGGTGCGTGAAGCGATCAAGACGGGCGGCTTCGATGCGGTGATGTTCACGTCGAGCAGCACGGTCCGCAATCTCGTAGGGATCGCCGGCAAACCGCATCAGTCCACGATCGTCGCGTGCATCGGACCCAACACCGCGAAGACTGCGGAGGAGCACGGTCTGCGCGTTGACGTCCTTGCTCAGGACAGCACCCCGGAAGGGCTGGTGGCCGCGCTTGCCGCGCATGGCCTGGAGTTGCGCGCCCAGGCGGAGGAGGCGGGCACCGGAGAGTGGCGACCGAGCAAGCGCAAGGCTGCCGGACGCCGCAAGGCGTGAGGTCACGCCCACCGATCGGTGTTCCACCGACGTTGCTTAGGCTCGATACGTGAGCAAGAACCGCAGCGTGGTCCACCTGCTTCGCCATGGTGAGGTGCACAACCCCGAGGGCGTCCTCTATGGGCGGCTGCCGGGGTACCGGCTGTCCGAACGCGGTGAGCAGATGGCGCAACTGGCCGCGGACGCGCTGGCCGGGCACGACATCGCCGCGGTGATCTCATCGCCGATGGAGCGGGCCCAGCAGACCGCCCAGCCGATCGCTGACGTACATGGGCGTTCGATCATCACCGAGCCACTTGCCATCGAGGCAGACAACGTCTTCGAAGGTCAGCGGGTGAGTGTCGGGGACGGCGTGCTCCGTCAACCACGAACTTGGCGACACCTATGGAACCCCCTTCGGCCGAGTTGGGGAGAGCCGTACGACGAAGTCGCCGAGCGAATGAGACGTGCGATCGAGAATGCGCGGGAGGCCGCCGATGGGCGCGAAGCGGTACTCGTGAGCCACCAACTTCCGATCTGGGTGGCGCGGCTGGACGCAGAAGGTAGGCGACTGTGGCATGACCCGCGCTCACGACAGTGTTCCCTTGCATCCTTGACGTCGTTGACCTTCGACGACGATCGACTCGTTGCGATCTCCTACACGGAGCCGGCCCGGGAGTTGCTTCCAGGTGCCAGCAAGGTCGCTGGCGCCTAGCCGATGAAGCGACTGCTCGTCGTGGCGGCCGCGGCGCTGGCACTCACCGCTTGTGCAGGTGCGGAAGCCGACAGCACCGGTTCTGGATTCGTCGGCGGTGACGGATCGATCGTCGTCATCGATACCGACGACCGTCGGCCGGCTCCAGCTCTTGTAGGCACCACGCTCGACGGAGAGTCGTATTCGTTAGCCGATGATCGAGGCGACGTCGTGGTGCTGAACGTGTGGGCGTCGTGGTGCGCGCCATGCCGTGCCGAAGCGCCGGAACTGCAGGAGGTCTGGACCGACGTACAAAGCGAAGGCGTCCAATTCATCGGGTTGAACACAAGGGACGCGAATGTCGCTGCCCGGCGATTCGTCGAGACTATGGGCCTGACTTTCCCGAGCATCCAGGACACCGATGGACGACTGCAGCTGCTGTTCGCGGACTCCCTGCCACCGCAGGCGATCCCTTCCACCCTGGTTATCGATCGGGAGGGGCGCGTCGCAGCTCGGATGCTGGGCAAGGTGAGCGCTGCGACGCTGCGGGGCGTGATCGACGAAGTCGATCGATCCACCGACGGTGGCCCGCGTGGGTGACGTTGGAACCCTGATCAGCAGCGGTTCCCTACTCATCGCATTGCCCATCGCCGTCCTCGCTGGACTCGTGGCTTTCGTCAGTCCGTGCGTCCTCCCGCTCGCACCGGGGTATGTCTCGTACGTCACCGGCCTGACCGGCGCGGAGTTGGCAACAGGGAGCCGGCGCCCTCGGGTGCTGCTCGGCAGCGCACTCTTCGTGCTCGGCTTCAGCGTCGTATTCGTGTCCTATGGCGCCTTGTTCGGCGGACTCGGTTCGGCGCTGCTGCGCTACGAGGGTGTCATCACCCGCGTCATGGGTGTGCTGGTCATCGTCATGGGCCTGGCGTTCATGGGAGTCGTCCCGTGGTTCCAGCGCGAGTATCGAATGATGCGCACGCCCACCTGGGGTATAGCGGGCGCACCACTATTGGGCATCCTGTTCGGCTTGGGCTGGACACCGTGCATCGGACCCACGCTCACCGCCGTTCAGTCCCTCGCCCTCGCTGAAGCCAGTGCGGCGCGTGGCGCCCTTTTGTCCTTCGCCTACTGCCTGGGTCTTGGATTGCCATTCATCGCGTTCGGATTGTTCATCGACCGGGCCGCCGGGGCGACCGCGTTCATCAGGCGTCACTATGCGGTCATCATGCGAGTCGGCGGTGGAATGCTCGTGCTAGTCGGGCTACTACTCGTCAGTGGGCTGTGGCTGCAGTTCACCATCTGGTTGCGAGTGACCATCCCCGGTTTCGAGACCGCGCTATGACGAACGGGCGGACACCAAGCGAGCGGACTTCACGAACCTGTCAGAGACTGGTGGGGCCATGACCGCCCCGCCCACGCTGGAAACCCAGGCCCCGCTCCCACCCCTGGATGCCGCGGGCTTCTGGCGGTGGGCGTGGCGCCAACTCACCAGCATGCGCATCGCACTGATCCTGCTGTTCGCGCTCGCGGTGGCGAGCATTCCCGGATCGATCCTTCCGCAGCGGGGGAACAACCCGCTACTCGTGGACGAGTGGTTGGACGAGCAACCCACCATCGGACCGATCCTCGACCGACTTGGATTCTTCGACGTCTTCGGGGCGCCGTGGTTCGCTGCTGTCTACTTGCTGCTGTTCATCTCACTGATCGGATGCGTACTTCCCCGGGTGGGAGTGCACTGGCGCGCGATGCGCAGCGAGCCACCGATCGCACCGAGGAACTTGTCGCGCTTGTCGGCCTTCCACCAGGTCACATCGGGTCTCGGCCCGACACAGATCATCGACAATGCCGCGACGTTCCTACGCAAGAACCGCTGGCGGGTTCGGACCGGCGTCACCGACTCCCAGGTATGGGTCTCGGCCGAGAAGGGCTACTTGCGTGAGACCGGCAATCTGGTTTTCCACCTTGCGCTCGTCCTGATCCTCGCGGCGGTGGCGGTGGGCGGGCTGTTCGGTTGGCGGGGCAACGTGATCGTGAAGGAGGGCAGCGGCTTCGCCAACACCTTGACCCAGTACGACGCCTGGGGCGGGGGTCGATTGGCGTCGGCGGACACCATCCCGCCATTCGCCTTCACCCTCGATGACTTCGCCGTGGAGTTCGAGCGGTCCGAGGCGCAACGCGGTTCGCCACGACTGTTCGAGGCATCGGTGCAGGTGCAAGGTGAACCGGGCGGACCGATCGCGTCGGACCTGATCGAGGTGAATTACCCCCTCAGGATCGCCGGCGCGAAGATCTTCCTGGTCGGTCACGGCTATGCACCGACGTTCATCGTGCGCGACGCCTCCGGGGCGACGGTGCTCGACGACGCCGTCGTCTTCTTACCCCAGGACGGGAACTTCACATCGACGGGTGTGATGAAGGTGCCCGACTCCGATCCCCAACTGGGGTTCCAGGGGATCTTCCTGCCTACATCCGCGATCGACGACATTCGCGGGCCGCACTCGATCTTCCCTGATGCCGACGATCCGTCGGTGTTCTTGTCCGCGTGGGAAGGCGATCTCGGCCTGGACTCCGGTGTTCCGCAGAGTGTCTACACATTGAAGACCGACGCCATGGAGCAGATCGGTCTGCGTGCACTGGTCCCCGGGCAGGTCTGGGACTTCGGTCGGGGTCAGATCGAGTTCACCGGTTGGCAGCGCTGGGCGTCCTTCCAGATTGCCTTCGACCCGGGCAAGGAAGCCGCCTTGGCTGCCGCCGTGATCGCCACACTCGGCCTCACTGTGTCGTTGTTCACACGTCGCCGTCGAGTGTGGGTGAAGGCGGAGCGTTCACCTGACGGAAGTACGCTCGTGCAGAGTGCAGGTCTGAGCAAGAGCGAGGCCGGCGACGTATCCGAAGAGTGTCACGCGGTAATGGAATCGTGCGACGGGAAGACGCGGGAATGACCAGCGCCGAATCGATGGGTCTCGCGGAAGCGAGCAACGCTGCCATCTACGCGACGATGGTCACCCTGAGCATCGCGATGGTTCTGTTCGCTGCATCGTTCGCCAGTGGTCGTCGACCCTCGACCGTTGCATCGCAGGTGGTCGGCACCGGTGGATCCGTCGCAGTGATGGATCGACCCGAACCACGTGCGTACGCCGAGCCCGGACGCAAACTGGCCAATGTCGCGATGTCGCTCACCTGGCTGGCAACCGGCCTGCTGACCCTCGCGCTCGTGCTGCGCGGAATTTGGGCAGGACGCGTGCCATGGGGGAACATGTACGAGTTCTCGATCAGTTCCGCGTGGGGTGTGCTGGTCGTATTCCTGGCCATATCCACAAGACGGGATCTTCGCTGGCTGGGACTGTTCGTCGTCGCTCCGGCATTGTTGACCCTCGGGCTGGCGGTCACGGTCTTGTACACCGAAGCAGCGCAACTCGTGCCTGCCCTCAAGTCCTACTGGCTCGTCATCCATGTCTCGGCGGCGATCATCTGCGCGGGTGCATTCACGGTAGCCGCGTCGAGTGCGGCATTGTCTTTGGTCCAATCTCGGCACGAAAGGTTGGGCAGGGTGTGGCATGGACCGATGTCGAATGTCCCCAGTGCCGAGAAACTCCAGACCTTCACCAGCAGGCTGATCGCATTCTCGTTCCCGCTGTGGACGTTCTCGGTGATCGCAGGTGCGATCTGGGCGGAGAACGCCTGGGGTCGTTACTGGGGTTGGGATCCCAAGGAGACGTGGGCCTTGATCACCTGGTTGGTGTACGCGGCCTACCTACATGCGCGCAGCACCGCCGGGTGGCGTGGCGACAAGGCGTCCTGGATCGCGATCCTCGGGCTGGTGACCTTCTTGATCAACTACTTCGGGGTGAACATCTTCGTCAACAGCCTGCACTCGTACGCCGGGCTGTAGCGAAACGTCTAATTCGCTTCTCCGCGCCTGCGACGCATCTTCTTGCTCCAGACGTCGTCGTCGAGCTTGCGCAGAAAGCGTGGATCATCGTCAGGGGCGACCGGCCCGCGCTTGCGGCGGAAGCCACCTCCCTGGGGCCACGCCCGGCCCAGCAACAGCCATAGGGCTCCGCCTACCAAGGGCAGCAGGATGACGAGAACCAACCAGAGCCACTTGGGGAGCGTGCGTGCTTGTCCCTTCGGCGTGCGGGCCACATCGATGATGAAGTAGATGTAGAGCGCGACGGCGAGTAGGACGAGGACGACACGGAGCATGGTGCCGCAATGGTAACCGCCGCAGTGCCCGGCCACCGATCGGCGATCGCCCCATGCTGCGCGTACGGTGGAGGGGTGAGCGTCGAACCGCGCCGTAGTACCCCGAGCGGCGCCGCGTCCATCGCGCTGTACACGGCGATGCGGGTCGGGGTCTTCATCGGCGTGTGGCTGCTCCTGCAGTTGC
>JBMTHB010000102.1:0-5398 GCA_049435845.1 Candidatus Nanopelagicales bacterium
TCGTCGAGGGTTTCACCCATGCCCAGGATCAGGTTGCTCTTGGTGATCAGACCCACGGCGCGCGCCTGGGCGATGACATCGAGGCTGCGCTCGTATCGGAAGGCCGGTCGAATCCTCTTGAAGATGCGCGGCACGGTCTCGACGTTATGGGCCAGTACCTCCGGAGCGGCATCGAAGACTTGGCCCAGGAGTGCGGGGTTGCCCGAGAAGTCGGGTATCAGCAACTCCACTTTGGTGCCGGTGCCGAGCGCGTGGATACGTCGAACCGTCTCGGCGTAGAGCCAGGCCCCCTCGTCAGGCAGATCGTCCCGTGCCACCCCAGTGACCGTCGCGTAGCGCAGTCCCATGGTCTCGACCGAGAGTGCGACGCGTCGTGGCTCGTCGGTGTCCAGAGGCGCCGGCTTTCCGGTGTCGATCTGGCAGAAGTCACAGCGCCGGGTGCACTGCTCGCCGCCGATCAAGAAGGTGGCCTCGCGGTCCTCCCAGCACTCGTAGATGTTCGGGCAGCCAGCTTCCTGGCAAACGGTGTGCAGTCCCTCGCCGGTGACCAAATCCTTGATGCGCTGGTACTCCGGCCCGGTGCGCATCCGCGTCTTGATCCACGGCGGTTTCCGCTCGATCGGCACCTCGGCATTGCGTGCTTCGATCCGCAGCATCTTGCGCCCCTGCTCATCGGTACCGGAGTACAGGCTCATGGGCGAACTCCGGTCAGGGTCTGGACGCGCGCTTCCACATGCGGCAACACCTCGCCGATAGTCACGGGCCGTCCGGTCTCCTTGGTCAGCGTCGTGACGCTGGCGTCGGAGATACCGCAGGGGACGATGCGGTCGAAGGCGTCGAGGCTGCAATCGCAGTTGAGCGCGAAGCCGTGCATCGTGACGCCTTGCGCGACGCGGATGCCGATCGCGGCGATCTTGCGGTCAGGCCCTCGATCGTCGGCGACAACCCAGACGCCACTTCGACCCTCGATCTGCGTTCCGCGCACACCGAACTCCGCGCACACCTCGATCAGCATCTGCTCGATGCGTCGTACGTAGGCGACGACGTCGATGGGGTCGGGCAGGCGAAGGATCGGATAGCCCACGAGTTGTCCTGGCCCATGCCAGGTGATCTTCCCGCCGCGATCCCCGTCTACGACCGGTGCACCGTCGATAGGTCGCTCCCACGCTTCGGTGCGGCGACCTGCGGTGTACACCGACTGGTGTTCCAGAAGCAGCACGGTGTCCGGGGCGCCCGACACGACGTCGGCGTGGACGCGCCTTTGCATGTCCCAGCCGAGTTCGTACTCCACCGCTTCGGGGCCGAACCCTGCATATTCCACGCGCAGGGTCGAGGAGGGTGCCACGCTCATGCGCCAACACTACGTTCATCGGGGCGACGGATGCCGAGGCGGTCGAGCGCGTGGTCGGCGGCACGTCGACCACTGACCATCGCACCCTGGATGCTCGCGGTGGCGGTGTGATCTCCGGCGATGATCACTGGACCTGGTTCGAGCGTCGGCGACACCTGCAGGGGTGGTCGCATCGTGGGCAGCGCGTAGGGGATCACGCAGCGACCGATCAGTTGCCACCGCGTCGTGTCAACTCCATAGAGGTAGGCCAGATGCGCTCGTACCTGATCCTCGGGCACCTCCTGGAGGGTCGAGGTGGAAATCAGTATCAAATCCGCCGGGGAGTACGACGGGACGGCGTAACTGAGCGGGACGGTATTTATCACCGGTCCGGTGCGCTGCGCATCGACAGTGAGGACGCTCCGGCCTCCGGCTAGAGGTGCGCTCAACTCACTCACGCGCACCGCGTGGTACCAGGTGGTGACGCAATTGCCCGCGGTGGCGATGCCGGCGTCGGGGAGGAGTCCAGCAGCCTGCGGTGCGTCGGTCGCAACGATGACGACGGAGGCGTCGATGCGTCCGTCGTCCGTCTGAACATGATTCACACCGACCGATTGAACGGCGCGAGAGAGTGCCACCGTGCCACTGGGTAGTGCCGCATGCAGTTGCTCGGGAATGGCTTGCATACCTCGGCTCGGCAGCGATGGGGTGCCCTTGACGAAGCTGGCGAGAACGACATCCATGAATCGCCGCGACGTCATCAAGTGCGGTTCGAGGAAGACACCGGTCAGGAAGGGCTTGAGAACCTCATCGATCAGGGTGGCGTCGATGCCGGCACGCGCGAGCGCCACCTGCGCTGGTTCATCCGGTCGCTGATCGATCTGGTGGCCTGTGAGCTTCGCAGCGGTCAGGGCGTAGCTGGCGAAGGCCACCTTTCCTTTGATAGTTCCGGTTTTCCGGGAGAGTGCCGACGGATGCCAATGCCGCACCGAGCGCGGGTCGGCCAGGTGCATCACCGTCCGTCCCCTCCGACCGGATCGAACGACGTCCATGCCACGGACGAGCGGACGCAAGTCCAGTGCTTGGTGATCGAGCACGCGAGCGGCCTCCGGGTAGGCCGGGTTGTACAACTGGAAGCCCCGATCGAGCGTGAATCCGTCGACGTGGTCGGTTCGAACCCGTCCTCCCACGCTGTCCGCCGCCTCGAGCACGGTGACGTCGGCCCCGAAGATGGCCAGTTGCCGTGCCGCGGAGAGGCCGGCGAGGCCGGCGCCCACCACCACGACGTCATGACGTTTCGTCATCTAGGTGCGGATCCTCATCTCAGCGCAGTGCGAATGGCCGATTCCACGGTGGTGTCCTGCCAAGTGAACCCGGATGCCTCGAGGACCTCGGGGATGACCCGAGCACTGCTGAGAATCTCGGTGGACAACTCCCCGAGGAGTGTCTTCAACGCGAACGCCGGCACAGGGAACAGCGTTGGGCGACCGAGTGCCGCACCCATCGCGCGGGTGACCTCTGCGTTGGTGGCGGGTGCTGGACCGGTCAGGTTCACTGGGCCGGACATCGCCTGGTTGTCGAGTAGATAGGTGAGGGCGCTGATCTCGTCGCGCAGTGAGATCCACGACCAGTACTGGTGTCCGGAACCGAGTTTGCCGCCAAGACCGAGTTTGAAGATCGGGAAGAGTTTCGCCCACGCACCGCCCTGTTTGGCGACAACGAGCCCGGTGCGAGCGTGCGTGACGCGGATTCCTGCGTCGCGCGCTGGGTCTGCCGCGGCTTCCCAAGCACGAACGACGTCGGCGAGGAACCCGGTCCCCGCGGGCGCGGACTCGTCCACGGCACGAGTCCCGGTATCGCCGTACCAACCGATCGCCGACCCGGCAACCAGGGTTCGGGGGCGCGGATCGAGTTGCGTCATCGCGCGGACGATCGTGCGCGTGCTATCGACGCGGCTATCCAAGATCGTCTTCTTGTACGCGTCGGTCCACCGATGGTCTCCCACGCCAGCACCGGCAAGATGCACGACCGCGTCGATCCCGACTAGGGCGCCGAGGTCGACGGTGCCGGCGGATGGATCCCAACTGACTTCGTCGGGAGCGGTGGCCGGCCTGCGGACCAGGCGTAGGACGTCGTCGCCACGGGCACGCAGGTGGGGGACGAGGGCAGAACCGATGAGCCCTGACGCTCCGGTGATCGCTACCTTCATGGCTCAAGCATCTCGCATGACCAGGTGTTCGGCTTCGCGGTGTACGCAGCTCAGGCGAATACCTGGAAGATTCCCACGCCAATCGCCTGGATGAGCAACAAATTCACGACGTTGCTGGCCATCAGGTTGTGCATGACCTCGGCATTTCCGTCCGTACTGGCCTTCTTGTGGGCGGCGTAGGAGGCGAAGAATGTAGTGAGTTCCGGAAGGCTGGTGGCAACGGCCGTCAGTCCACCCAGCACGACGGTGGCCACACCGAAGGCGACACCTAGGTCGTAGATGGCATTGCCCAGCACATCACCCAGTAGGTACAGGCCGACCAGGCCGATGGCCAGGATCCCGCTCTGCACGATCACCCGCGGCTTGCCGTCCGTCCATGGCTGGTCCGCGTCCTCCAATTCCACCGGTGGCCCCGCCTGGTGGCGTTTGCGCATCGCTAGGAGGTAGGCGATGTAACCGGCGAACAAAGCGACGCCACTCCACCAGGCACTGTCTTGGCCGGTCACCAAGAGCACTACCGGCACGATGATGCTCGCGATGATGATCAGTTGCTCGAATCGGAACTCCCCGCCGCTGAGTTTCCTGGTCTGTCGGTACCAGATTGCTGCGGTGATTGCGAGGAAGACATTGACGATGTTGCTGCCCAGGATGTTGTAGCTCACCACGGCGAACAGGCCGGTGGCGGCAACGAAGACCGTCGCTACGAGTTCGGGGGCGCTCGTGAGGTAGCCGAGCATCTGTCCTGTCGCCGAGCGGGACAGGTTGGCAGCGCGGGCCAACTTCTGGGCAGGCTCGTATAGAGCGAAACGCGCCACCAGGATGATGCCCACCATCGATCCGGCGAACAGCAGTCCGCTCGTCAGCATGGGGCGTCAGGTCTCCTCAGTGGAATGGGCCCACGCGATGCGCAGACCTCTTCCATAGTGGCGCATAGTGCGCTGCCCCGCCTACGGGGGTGGGCGATCAGATCCCGAGCTCGGCCTCGAATGCACCGGACTCCAGCCGGGACTTCACCGCGCTGAGGAATCGCGCGGCGTCGGCCCCATCGACGATGCGGTGGTCGTAGGACAGCGCCAGGTAGACCATGGAGCGGATCGCGATCACATCCTGGCCCTGGTCGGTGATCACCACGGGACGCTTGACGACCGCGCCCGTGCCCAGGATCGCGACCTGCGGCATGTTGATGATCGGGGTATCGAACAGCGCCCCGCGGCTGCCGGTGTTGGTCACGGTGAACGTGCCACCGGACAACTCATCGGGAGCCACCTTGTTGATTCGAGTCCGCTCGGCGAGGTCGGCGATCCGTCGAGCGATCCCCGCGATATTGAGGTCACCGGCATCGCGGATGACCGGCACGAGGAGTCCGCGGTCGGTATCCACGGCGATGCCGAGGTTCTCGGACTCGTGGTACGTAATCGTTCCGGACGCCATGTCGATCGAGGAATTGATCTGCGGGTAGACCTTGAGCGCCTCGACGGCTGCTTTGCAGAAGAACGGCAGGAACGTGAGCTTGACGCCTTCGCGCGCTTCGAAATCACCCTTGACCCGATTGCGCAGAGCCGATATCCGGGTGACGTCCACTTCCACCACGGTGGTCAATTGCGCCGAGCTTTGTAAGGACTCGACCATGCGTTCGGCGATGACCCGACGCAACCGGCTCATCTTCTCGGTCCGGCCGCGCAGTGGCGAGGCCTCGGGCGCCGGGGACACTGCCGCGGGTGCGGGTGCGGGTGCGGGTGCGGGTGCGGGTGCGGGTGCGGCAGGCGCAGGCGCAGGCGTCCTGGCGGCCGGCTGGCCCTGTGCGGCTGCAAGCACATCGGCCTTGCGAATGCGACCGCCGACGCCGGTGCCGGTGACTG
>JBMTHB010000103.1:0-5379 GCA_049435845.1 Candidatus Nanopelagicales bacterium
GATGAGTTGCGAATAGAGACCGTCGGTCTGCGGGCCGATATCCACACCCATCCAGCCATCGGGGATCCGATCGGCGGGGACGATCGCCACGTTCGCGTCCGCGGCAAACCGATCCGCCACCACGACGTCCACGGGAAGGACAACCTCGACACCGCGATCTCGGGCCTGTTCGAGGAAGCCCGTGACGGTAGGTACCTGATCCGCTTCCAGCAAGGATGCGCCCACCGGGTGCCCCTGGGCGGCTAGGAACGTGAATGCCATACCACCGCCGATGAGCAGTCGATCGACCCGCGGAATGAGATTGCCGATGACCGCGAGCTTGTCGCTGACCTTCGATCCGCCGAGGACGACTACATACGGTCGCGACGGTTCGCCCAGCAGCTGCCCGAACACACTGGCTTCCTTATGGACGAGCCGACCCGCGGCATTGGGCAGCAGTCGCGCCACATCGGTTACCGAGGCCTGTTCGCGGTGGACCACGCCGAATCCCTCCGACACGAACACATCGCCTAGGTCCGCGAGTTCGCGCGCCAGGGCTACGCGTTCGGCTGGGTCCTGGCTGGTCTCGCGCGGATCGAAGCGGATGTTCTCCAACAGCACGACGTCCCCCGGGCCGGCGCTTTGCAGTAGATCGCGTGCTTGGTCCAGATCCGATGCCAGATCCACCGGGGTGCCGAGGAACTCCGAAAGCGCGTCTACGACCGGCGCCAGACTTAACGCCGGGTCTACCACGCCTTTGGGTCGACCCAGATGGGCGACCAGCAGCAGTCGGGCACCCTGATCGCGCAGGTAGTCCAAAGTGGGAAGTGCGGCCTCTATCCGGCCGGCATCGGTGATGACCCGCGAGCCAGTCCCGTCGTCAGCAAGCGGGACGTTGAAGTCCACGCGGACGATGACGACGGATCCGGCGACCGAAAGGTCGTCCAGGCTCCGCATGCTTACAGTTTCGAGCCGACGAGCGCTACCAGATCGACCAGACGGTTGCTGTAACCCCACTCGTTGTCGTACCAGCCCAGCACCTTCACCATATTTCCGTTGGCGTTGGTCATGCCTGCGTCGAAGATGCACGATGCAGGATCGGTGACGATATCGGTGGAGACGATCGGGTCCTCGGTGTACTGCAGGATCCCCTTCAAGGGACCATCCGCCGCAGTCTTAATAGCAGCGTTGATCTCCTCCTTGGTGGCCGGCTTCTTAAGTTCGACGGTCAGATCCGTGGCCGACCCGGTGGGCACCGGTACTCGCATCGCATAGCCGTCCAATTTGCCCTTCAGGTGCGGAAGGACCAGAGCGATCGCCTTCGCAGCTCCCGTGCTGGTGGGGATCATGTTGAGCGCCGCTGCACGCGCGCGACGTAGATCGCTATGCGGGAAGTCCAGGATCCGCTGATCATTCGTGTAGGCGTGGATGGTCGTCATCAGTCCACGCTCGATTCCGAAGGTGTCGTCGATGACCTTGGCCATCGGCGCCAGACAGTTGGTCGTACATGAAGCGTTCGAGATGATGTTGTCCTTGGCGGGGTCGTAGTCGGCATCGTTGACACCCATGACGATGGTGATGTCCTCACCCTTGGCCGGCGCGGAGATGATCACCTTCTTGGCGCCTGCCGTCAGGTGCTTCCCGGCATCCTCGGCATCGGTGAAGAAGCCCGTCGACTCGATGACGACGTCCGCTCCCACTTTCGCCCACGGCAATGCCGCTGGATCCCTCTCTGCGAACACCGGGATCGCGGTGCCGTCGACGATGATCTGCCCGTCGCCCGCCTCCACGGGCACCCCGATACGTCCGAGGATGGAGTCGTACTTCAGTAGGTGAGCCAGGGTCTTGGTATCGGTGAGATCGTTGATGCCCACGACCTGGACGTCGGCGCCACTGGCGAGCAATGCGCGAAAAAAGTTCCGTCCGATCCGTCCGAATCCGTTGATGCCGACCTTGATGGTCACGACTTTCTCCTCGATTAGTGTGCGGGTTCTTCATTGCGACGGCCGCTCGATTCGCGCACCGACACCGCTTACATCCTAGTGACGCACATTACGTCCAGGTAAATCCGCCATGGCGGTCATCCCACAGGCTGTAGCAGGTCAGTCATCCGCGAGATCGGCGTCCGCCAAAGCAGCCTCGGTATCGGGAATACCCAGATCCGCGGCCCGCTTGTCGGCAAGCGCCAACAGTCGACGGATCCGACCGGCGATGGCGTCCTTGGTCATGGGCGGGTCCGATAGTGCGCCCAGTTCCTCCAAGCTCGCCTGCTGATTCTCCATGCGGAGCCGGCCGGCCACCACGAGATGATCGGGCACGTCCTCACCCAGGATCTCCAGGGCGCGAGCCACCCGAGCGCTCGCAGCGACCGCGGCGCGCGCTGAGCGGCGGAGGTTCGCGTCGTCGAAGTTCGCGAGCCGATTGGCGGTGGCCCGCACCTCGCGGCGCATGCGCCGTTCCTCCCACACGAGCCCCGACGCATGTGCACCCATCCGGGTGAGGAGTGCACCGATCGCGTCTCCGTCGCGGATCACGACGCGGTCCACCCCGCGGACTTCCCTCGACTTGGCCGCGATGCCCAACCGTCGAGCCGCGCCGACGAGTGCCAATGCCGCCTCCGGGCCAGGGGCGGTCACCTCCAGGGAGGACGAGCGCCCCGGTTCGGTTAGGGAGCCGTGGGCCAGGAATGCCCCACGCCACGCGGCTTCGCAATCACACAGGCCCCCGGCCACGATCGCGGGTGGCAGCCCCCGAACCGGCCGACCGCTCCCGTCCACGATGCCGGTTTGCTTGGCCAATGCCTCACCACCGGTGGTCACCCGCACCAGGTAGCGAGTGCCTTTTCGGATGCCCGAACCCTGCACCATCACGACCTCGCTGTCGTGCCCGTAGACATCGAAGATGTCCTTTCGGAGTCGACGCGCGATCGCCCCGGCATCCACCTCGGCTTCGATGACTATCGAGCCCCTCACCAGGTGCAAGGCCCCACCGAACCGAAGCAGCGTAGACACTTCCGCCTTGCGGCAACATGTCTTGGTCACTTCGACCCGACTGAGCTCATCCTTGACTGCGGCGGTCATCGCCATGGTGGCCGTTCCTCCCGTCATCCGGCGAGAACCGTATCGAAGGCCCGCGCCAACTTGGTCGGATCATGCCGATCACCAGTGCCAGCCATATCCATCTCCACCACCTGGGCCCCCCACGAGGCACAAGCAGCGCACAACTTCGCAAGGGCCTGCTCGGATCGAATGTGTCCGCGATCTGCGATGACGACATCGAATCTCACTTCCGGAGCGTGGGCCTTGATCGCTTCGATGTGCTCTGCTGGCGAGAAGCCCTCGGTCTCCCCCGTCTGCGGATCCAAGTTCAGTACCAATATGCGCCGTCCTCTCGCAGCAGCGACGGCATCGCATAGCTCGGGCAGCACCAAGTGCGGCATGAGCGAGGTGAACCACGACCCGGGTCCGAGCACGATGGCATCCGCATCATCGATGGCAGCGAGCGCTGGTCGACACACCCGCGCATCGGCCGGCTCCACGCGCACCCGTTGCACTCGACCTGGAGTCGTAGCTACCTCGACCTGTCCCCACACTTCCACCACCTCGAGGGGTGCACCAGGATCGTGACCTCGGATCTCGGCAACGATCTCGAGCGGGTCGCTACTGCACGGCAGGACCCTCCCCACCGATCCGACCAGGGCCCTGAGTTCGTCGAGGCCGGCAACCGCATCGGCGCTGCTCTCCCACAATGCCGCCATCAGCAGGTTGCCTACCGCGTGACCGTCGAGTTCCCCTTGCCCGAAGCGGAACTGAAGAACGTCTGCCCATGCGCTCGATGCCGGATCGTTGCGACAGAGGGCAGCGACCGCCATCCGCAGATCACCCGGCGGGAGAATGTTGTAGTCGCGCCGCAGGCGTCCGCTCGAGCCACCGTCGTCGGCGACTCCCACGATCGCGGTGATCCGATCCGACACCCGACGCAGCGCTTGCAGGGTCGCGGCGAGTCCGTGACCACCCCCCAGCGCCACGACCGATGGACCCGATCCAATCTGCTGATCCACCGACATGGCTAGTCCTTGCCTATGTCCCGATGTTCGATGCCGATGCGCACCTTGGGATCGTCCAGATGGCTGGCAAGGGATTCGGCAAGAGCGACACTGCGGTGCCGGCCTCCCGTGCACCCGATCGCCACTGTTACGAAGCGCTTGCCCTCGCGCAGATAGCCATCGCGCGTCGTCTTGACGAGGGCTGCTACGAGCTCCAGGAACTCGGTGGCCCCTTCGCCGGAGAAGACAGCCGCCGCGACCTCGGGATCCTGCCCGGTCCGATCCCGCAGCCGCTCGTCCCAGTAGGGATTCGGTAGGAAACGAGCGTCGGCGACCATGTCCGCATCCACGGGGATGCCGTGCTTGAACCCGAAGGACATCACGGTAATCGTCAATCGCTCATCCGGATCGGCGAACGCAGCGTCGATCGCACGACGCAACTCGTGGACATTGAGCGATGTCGTATCGATGACGAGATCGGCTTGCGACCTTAGATCACCCAAAACAAGACGCTCCTTGCGCAGCCCATCGAGAATCCGCGCTCCCTCCTGCAAGGGGTGTGGACGACGCGAGGATTCGAAGCGCCGCACCAAGGACTCCTCAGAGGCCTCGAGGAACAGCACGCGCAGGTTCACGCCCGAGTTGCGCAGACCCGTCATAGCTTCAGCGAGTTGCGGAAAGAACGAACCACCGCGGGCATCCACGACCACCGCCACGCGCTCGACATCCGGGTTGTCGTCGGCTACGGCTATGGCAGCGCCGAGCAACATCGGGGGGATGTTGTCGATAACGAACCACCCGGCGTCCTCGAGGGCACGAGCCGCCGTCGAGCGTCCGGCACCGGACATGCCGGTGACCAACAGCACGTCTATCGACGTATCCGGATCACTCATGCTGGTGCCTTTCGGTGGTGACACTCGGGTCGGCGGGTCCATCTGGCCCGGCCGACGCTAGCGCGGAACGGATCCTCTCCGCCATGGCAGGACCGATCCCCGGCACCTCCCGCAGCTGGTCCTTGCTTGCGCCCGCGATCGCCTTGACCGAGCCGAAATGGCGTAGCAGCGCGCGGGCCTTCTTCTCACCGAGCCCCGGGATGTCGTCCAGGGCGCTGCGGCGCTGGCGGGCTCCACGACGCTTCCGGTGAAAGGCCACCGCCGTTCGGTGCGCCTCATCGCGAACCCGCTGCAGCAGGTATAGGGCTTCACTGGTGCGGGGCAAGATGATCGGGTCGGGACTGTCGGGCGACCACACTTCCTCCAGGCGCTTCGCCAAGCCGACCACGGGAATGTCACCCACACCCACATCCGTCAGGGCCTGTTGTGCAGCCGCGACCTGCGGTGCACCTCCGTCAATGA
>JBMTHB010000104.1:0-5248 GCA_049435845.1 Candidatus Nanopelagicales bacterium
CGATGACCATGAAGTTGTCTATGGTCATCGACTTCGCTGCGTTCAAGCGCATCACCGAGGCGGTCGGTGGAGTGGAGATCTGCCTCGAAGAGGACGTCAATGATCCGCTGAGCGGCCTGAATCTGGACAAAGGCCTGCACACCGTGACCGGCGAGGAGGCACTCGCGTTCGTGCGAGCGCGCAAGACTCTCGGCGACGGTTCCGACACTTCGCGTATTCGTCGCCAGCAGGCGTTCTTGTCCTCCATGGCGCGTCAGGTCCTCTCCAGCGACATCCTGCTCAACCCGGCCTCCCTCCTCGGTGTCCTCAACGCCGCCACCGAGAACCTCACGGCCGATCCGCAATTGGCGAATATCGAGAATCTGCGGGACCTGGCCTTGAGCCTTCGCAATCTGCGTCCGAACGACATCACGTTCACCACCATGCCCTGGAGGCAGTCCGGCGACGGCGCGACGGTCGTGATGGCCCCCAAGCGCGCGAATCCGCTGTGGGACGCCATCGCCAACGACACCTCCTGGCCGCCGAAGGCCAATGCGAATCAGCCGCTGCTCCGCAAGGCGCCGGAGGAGATCCGGGTGGAGATCATCAACGCGACCGGGCTCCCCGGGACGGGTAAGCAGGCGAAGAAGGCGCTGACCGATCAGGGCTTCAACGTGGTGAACGTCAAGAAGATCAAGGACGCCAAACTCAACGAGTATCCGTCGGTGAACACCGTCTGGTTCGACCCTGCATGGGATACCTCGGCCAAGACCTTGATCTACAGCACGGGCATCACCAATATCGAGGAGATCCCCGATCAGGGCAGCACGATGCGCGTGGTCATCACCGAGCCGCTGACGTCGGTTCGATCCGTCTCGATCAGTGAGGCCACCAAGGACCTGACGGCCAACGTGAACACCGGCGACGAGAACTTCTGCGCTTCGTAGTCCACCCGGCTCGGTGAGTCCCGCCGCCTAGATGACCGGCGGTCGGCCGGCCTTCGACAATGCCCAGACGGTTCGCCACGTCATCGGTCGCCGATTGCCCGGGTCAGATTCGATGCCCTCACGCAGTCCTGCGAACCATGCCCGCAAAGCGTTCTTGTCTCTGACTCGTGCGACGGTCAGTGCTATCCAGCTGCCTACGTAGACAGGTTCGAGCACCACGGGCAGATTGCGTTTGGCTAGCCACACGCGATTGCGGGCGTTCATCCGATAGAACTCCTCGTGGCGCAACGGATTGATCACCGGGTGATGCACCACGAGATCTGCTGCGTACCAGCAGGTGTACCCCGCATCCCACACCCGCCACACCAGATCGATGCCCTCATGGCCGTAGAAGAACTCATCCGGCCAGCCATCCGCCGCTTCCAGGGCCTCGCGCCGAACTGCGGTGGCGCCCTCCCACAGCGTGGTCGCAGGACCGGGTCGTGTGCGATCCCCCACCACCAGTCGAGGCACCCAACGCCCGGGTGGCTCGATTCCGGTGGCGTCTTCGACGCGTGGCTGGATCAGACCCAGATGTGGGTCGGAGTCGAAGCGGCCCTTGATTGATGCGAGGAAATTCGGATCCGGCACAGCGGCATCGTCGTCGAGGAAGAAGAGCAACTCGCCGGACACGAGCGGCACCCCGGCATTGCGACCAGTTGGGATGCCCATGTTCTCCGGCAAATACAGCGACGCGACTGTGTCGGGGAGGTCGGTGGGCTGCCAACCATTTCCTACGACGACCACATCCACATTCACATCCCGCTGCGCAAGCACGCTGTCGATTGCACGGCGAAGGTCGACCGGGCGCTTGCCCATCGTCAAAATGACGACACCGACGTCGGTGCTCATGAGCGCAGCTTGCTCGATGACAAGATCGCGGTCAGATGACCAACGATCGTGATCACACCCAGGATGGCCAGTGCGGCTACGAGGACACGGGTCGCGGTCAGATCGCCCAAGAAAGCATCGATGATGGCGGCTACTAGTGCCAGCAGAGTCAACTCGACCGAGTGGTACGCACGGTAGAAGGGGAAGAATCGGGCGAGGGATCGCAGTCGTCGAACTCCGGACGCTTGGGGAGCACCGACCGACTTAGTGTCCGCGAGTTTCGGCAGACCGTTGTAGGCACGCGAAACATGCACCATGTCATTAAGCGATTTGTTGAATAGGACGAGCACGGCGAGGAGCGCCCCGACGAGCGGCCACGGTGTATCCAGCCACCCGCTTTCGGGGAATCCGGCGGCGCGCAGACCCAAGGCGATCGGTATCAGTCCCTCGGTCACGTAATGACCGACTCGATCCAAGAACACACCCTTCGGTGATGACGTCTGACGCCAACGTGCGACCTCCCCGTCACAGCAGTCCCACAGCATCTGCAGTTGGCCCAGAAGTGCTGCCAGAAATGCACCGGGCAACCCCGGAATGAGCAACGCGACGGCCGCACCCATCCCGGTCAGGATCATCAGCGCAGTCACACCATTTGCCGAGATCGACGTACGCAAGAGCCAGCGCGTCAAGTGCGGCGAGATGCTCCGCAGATAGACGTCGGCGACCCAATGCTCGGAATTGGCGCGCATCCGCACCGCATCCGGCTGACAGACCTCACGCACCTGAGCGACCGTTGGCCGCTCAGGTCGTGCCTGCTGCTCGCTCATCGACTACTCCTGAGCCATTGGATCGATGCCACTCCCGCGAACCATAGAACCCACCAGACGAGCAAGAGCGTCAGCGCCGGCTGCAGCACCGCTGACAGGGCGACGGCCGCGATCACCAGCAGGCGACCATCCCAGCCGAAGCCCCACCAGGCGAGCCACCGGGGTTGGCGGGCTCCCTGCAGGGATCGATACAGAACGTCGTAATGGTGGTAGGCGATGATGAAGAGGATCCAGAAGGCTGCCACGACCTCGCCTGAGAACGTCACCATGACAGCGATGCCACCGAGTTCCACTGCTCGCAAGGCGACAGGGACGCCCCAACCGAATGGGCCGCTGAGAGCGGGCCGTGCGGCCGGAACGAGTCGAGCGATGGCCGCCGCGATGGGGCCCGCGTCCAACTGCGCAGCCAGCGTGGCAGATCCATCTCCAGGGGTCTCACCAGACCAGGTGATGGTTCGCACTATGCGCCCGACCAGAACGTACGCCAAAGCAAGCAACCCGGCAATGAGCAATCCGCCGAGCGCCCACGCCGGTCCCGCGACGATGGCCAGTGCGCTGATCAACAACCACCGTTCACCGATCGGCATGTGAACGACCTTCTTCAGCCAGCGCACGGCGGATCGCCGATTCATGCGTGCAGAGGCGTCCATGGCGGCGGCAAGTCCCCCGCTGGTCGCATCGCGGCCATCGTCGACCTCGCGGATGTCCCGCCGTGGCGCGCCCGCCTCGCGTAGGCGCTGGATTCTGGAGAAGTCGTAGTCCGACACGTGTCGGGTCGTCTGCAACACGATCAGTATCACCGCGAGCCACCACACGTTCATGCCGAACACCGTGAGGTCCATGCGCGTGGCACCGATCGCCAATCCGGCATAGACCGCGAACTCCTTGACCCTGTCTGTCGAGGCGTCCAACCAGGCGCCGACTGCGGTGAATTTCCTGGTGGCCCGTGCCACTTCTCCGTCGACGCAATCGATGATCAAACTCAACTGCAAGGCGATTGCTCCGATCACGATCCACAGCCACTCGCCAGACGAGAATGCGACGGCGGCGGCTAAGCCCACCGCGAAGGAAAGACAGGTGATCACATTAGGGCTCAGGCCGATGCTAATCGCGATGCGGGTGAGCGGCTTGGACGCCTTGCGCACCACGAACGTGGAGTAGAAGCCATCGTCCACTCGGTTGGCGAGCAGGCCTGCGATCCGCGGCTCGGGCACTGATGCTGCCGCCGCACGTGCTTGCTGTGGATCGATCGGAGAGCGGAACCACGGCACGTCCACGATCTCCACGGACCGAACAGTCACCTCACTACGCACCAGCGCTACTAGCACAGCTTCAACCATGTCGGACTGCGGCACTTTGACTACACCTGAATCCAACGCCCGGCACAGGTCTTGCACAGCATCCCGAGACGCATCGCAATCATCGGGTGCGATCACAACCGCGCCCACACTCTTGTGCGTCGGATCTCGCACCTCGTGGAATGCGGTTCCCACCGAAACCACGCGATGATGACGAACCACCGCATTCCCCCTACGGTCACCTGCGACCAATGCTGACGTGGGCGCGAACGGATCATGTGTGATCGGCGACAGTGCTCGCTCGGCAACCACGAGGTCCGCAGCGATGATCGCAACATGCGAACCCCCGTCCAAGGCTGCGATCACCCGATCGAGATCGCTTCGATCGGTGCCCAGCGTGACGATGACCGTCACTCGTCGGAGTTCCGCAGCAACGAGCGCAGGCCGTCCTGACGGGTTCTACGCCACAGTCGACCCGCCAGCTCGCGCGACGTCGGCTCCTCCTTGCTGGCGTCGATCACGGCCACGATGGCTTCGACGGCCGCATCGATCGGTACGGCGGCAGGAGGCTGACCCCCATCCCCGGTGCCGGGAACTCGTGAGGCGAGTGAATCCAGATTGCCGTAGACGTTCACCCCGAGGCCCTTGATGGTGGTGACGCAAGCGGCTCCCTGCTCAGCTGCAGCATCCAGCGCCCACTCCGGAGTAGTCAGCCGGGGCTCGCGGGGATCCGGCTCACGACCCTCGACCATTCGCAGAGCCACGCCCCGTCGAACGAGCTGAACGTAGTCCGTCCATTGCATCTGCTTCTTGACGCGTTTATTGAGTCGCACCAGAAGTTCGGCCTCGGCCGCGGTCATCGAACGATTGCTGGTCAGATCCATCCGACTGGTCAGGATCGTCTCAGGAACGCCGAGCATCTGCGCGAATGCGTGGAATTGTGCGCTTCTGTCCACGTCCTCGAGCACCAACACGTTGACCTTGTCCGCTCCGACCGCACGTGACCACCTGGTGACGACTGCACCGTGGTCATGACGGCGCCAGAAGGTTGGTGACATCTTCGAAGCCCCCGGCGTCGCGAAGACGTCTTGAAGCCATGTCACGTAATCGGTCGTGAGTCCGTACTTCAGATATTGCTGCCACGACGACGGCAGTAGCCGCCCTAGGTTGCGAAGGGTGATCACGACCGTGACTTTGTCCGGTCCCCCCAGCGCCGCGATGGTCTCGGTGGCCTGCTCTTCGGGCGCCTCGCAGAAGAACTCACTGCTGATCACCACACGTCCGTCGTACGAAGTGGCTCGGCGGATGAGTGCGTCGAAGTGCCGGC
>JBMTHB010000105.1:0-5211 GCA_049435845.1 Candidatus Nanopelagicales bacterium
GGCTGGCTCGGCGTCGCCGCCTTCCACGCCTTGGGTAGCGCTCTGACTCCGACCCCGGTGCCAATCGACGGTGCAGGCCTGCGCACTAGCGGTCCCTACTCGCGGATCCGTCACCCGATCTACACCGCCGTACTGAGCTTCACCCTCGCCGCGCTCATCGCTGCAGGCTCGCCGTGGAGTTGGGTTTGGGGCGTGGTGATCGTCTTGTTCTTCTGGGGAAAGTCCCGGTGGGAAGACAGACTCTTGGCGCAGGAGTACGGCCCGGAATGGCACGCGTGGGCTCAGCGCACCGGAGCGCTCATCCCTCGCCGTAGAAGATCCGCTCCATAACCGCCCGTGATCGGCGTGTGACGCGCAGGTACTCGTCGGTCAACTCAGTGGGAATGCCACCAGGCCGAAGGACCGCGGCGATCGAGGCCAGTTCCGCAACGTCAGTGGGTAGCGAGTCACTGGCTCGACCTCGCACCAGGATCGTCGCATCGCGCACCGCACTGGCTAACAACCACGCGGTGCGTAGTGTGCGTGCATCGGCTTCGCTCACCAGGCCACTGGAGACGCATGCTGCAAGGGCATGCAGAGTGTTCGTCGTCCGAAGTTCGGCGATCCGCGCACCGTGTTCCATCTGCAGCAACTGGACGGTCCACTCCACATCCGACAGGCCACCCCTGCCCAATTTCGTGTGCAAGGTGGGGTCGGCACCGCGCGGTAGTCGTTCGGCTTCCATGCGCGCCTTCAATCGCCGCGCTTCACGAAGCGCCGCGATATCGAGACCACCTGCGGGATAGCGCAGTGGGTCGATGAGTTCCACGAACGCAGCACGAAGCCTCGCCGGTCCGGCGATCGGGGTCGCACGCAAGAGAGCTTGGGCTTCCCATGGCGAGGACCAACGTTCGTAGTACGCCCGATAGGACGCCAGCGATCGCACTAGCGGGCCCGCCTTGCCTTCGGGGCGAAGGTACGCATCGAGATCCACCGACTGATCCGAGGAGGGGGACATGAGCAGTGACCTCAACTCCTCTGCAATGGCCATGGCCTGACGCCCGGCCTGTGTCTCGTCCGCGCCCTCCAGGGGTTCGTGTACGAACATGACATCGAGGTCGCTCGCGAATCCCAGTTCCCGACCACCGAAACGACCCATGGCCACGACGCACACGTCGGTCGCTTTCGGGGCCGTCTCGAGCACCTTGCGTTCCGCCGCCATCAAGGCCGCCTGCACGGTCACTGTCGCGACATCCGACAACGCAGGGCCGACCTGATCGACATCGATCGTGCCGAGTAGGTCTCCGACTGCGATACGGAATAGTTCCCGCCGCCGCAATCCGCGAACAGCCGCGACCGCGACCGCGGCATCGTCTTGGCGCTGCACCAATGCCATGGCTTCGCCATCGAGTGCTTCGAAGCCTCGAGGCGTCAGTTCGTCGTCGTCGGCGAGCATCCGTACCGACTCTGGGGCACGCAGCAGGAGATCGGTGGCATATCTGCTTGCCGACATCACGAAGGCGAGACGCTCGGCGGCCACCGACTCATCGCGCAGCAGGCGCAGGTACCACGGAGTTGCGCCCAGAGCGTCGCTCACCTGACGGAAGCCCAGCAATCCGGCGTCGGGATCCGGTCCATCGGCGAACCACCCGAGCATCACAGGCAGCAGCGTTCGCTGGATCGCCGCGCGCCGTGACACACCACTGGTCAGGGCCTGCAGGTGGCGGATCGCACCCGGAGGGTCCGCGTATCCGAGCGCTTGCAGGCGCTCCTCGGCTGCTTGCAGGGAAAGGCGTGCCTCCCCGGCTTCGAGTCGTGCCACAGATTGCAGTAGTGGTCGGTAGAACAACTTCTCGTGGAGCCTGCGCACCTGGCGTTGATGCGTTTTCCATTGATCGAGGAGTTCGCGTACCGGATCGGCACGCAGTCCGATGGATCGAGCGAGGATGCGCAGGTCGGATTCATCTTCCGGAAGGGTGTGGGTGCGCCGTAGACGGCGCAGTTGAAGACGGTGCTCGAGGGTGCGCAGGAATCGATAGGCGTCGGCGAGTGCGGACGCATCCGCCCTACCGACATAGCCCCATGTGGCCAACGCCTCGAGAGCCACCAATGTGGTCGAGCTGCGCAACATCACATCGCTTCGACCATGCACCAATTGCAGCAACTGCACCGAGAACTCGACGTCGCGCAGCCCACCGGGTCCGAGTTTCAATTCCCGATCCGCGACATCGCTGGAGATGTTGTCCTCGACGCGTTTGCGCATCGCTTGGACATCGGAGACGAAATCCGGACGGTCGGCCGCCGTCCAGACCAGCTGAGCCATCTCATCCACGTAGCGATTGCCCAGATCGGCATCACCCGCCGAGAACCTGGCCTTGAGTAACGCTTGGAACTCCCAGGTGCTGGCCCACCGCTGGTAGTAGCCGATATGGGACGGCAGGGTTCGGACCAAGGCGCCCTGCTTGCCTTCCGGGCGCAATGCTGCGTCGACTTCCCAGATGGACCCCTCCGATGTCGTGGCCGAGCAGGCGCGCATCAGGGCGCTGGCGAGCTGGGTCGCGGCTCGTAGGGCCTCGTCTTCGTCGACTCCCTCGACCGCCTCCGCAACGAAGATGACATCGACGTCACTGATGTAGTTGAGTTCCCGTCCGCCGCACTTGCCCATTCCGATGACCGCGAGTCGACAGTCGAAAGCGGACTGGCCTACCTCGGCGCGTGCGATCGCCAAGGCCGCTTCCAATGTTGCGTCGGCAAGATCACTGAGCCACGTCGCGATCGACTCCATGCCCGCTAGTCCGCTCAAGTCACGGGTCGCGATACCCAGCAGCCAGAATCGATAGGCGCGACGGAGAGCATCCAAGGGTTCGACGACAGAGGCCACCGGCTCGAGGGCATCGGGGTTCGCTCCCACAGCCGTCAAGAGTCGAGCGCGCGCCTCCTTCGCGGATGGAGCATCAGCGAGGGACTCAGCATCGGACAGCACGACCAGTGCACTGGTGTCCTTGATCAGGTAGTCACCGAGTGCCTCCGAAGCTCCGAGCACTTCCACGATGCGCCCTCGATAGGCCTCATCGGATGCCAGGGTGGCTCGTTCGGCACCATCGAGCGCATCCACCAAGCGGGCCAGCTGCGTTAGTGCGAGATCGGGGTCGGCACTCGATCCCACTTGCTCGGCGATCTCGACGACCAGGGGCTCGTCGAAGAAGTGGATCTGCGCGAGGTGATCCAGACTCCGCTGGGCCCGCTCAGGATCGACGAAACCGGTGCGCGCGAGGGAACCCACTGAGGTGGTCTGGCGGTCGCTCACAGTGCTCGACTCTAGGCGGGACGGGGAGCGGAATGGGATCGCTAGGAACGGTGCTCGGATCAGAGCATCGGCAGGTAGCGGTCCAACTCCCAGGCGGTCACCTGGCGGCGATAGTCCTCCCACTCCGCCCGCTTATTGCGCAGGAAGAAGTCGAAGACGTGCTCGCCTAGTGTCTCGGCGACCAACTCGGACCGCTCCATCGCCGCGATCGCCTGATTGAGCGAACCCGGAAGGGAATCCATGCCCATCGCGCGTCGTTCCGCGGAGGTCAAACTCCACACGTCATCCTCTGAACCGGGAGGCAGCTCGTAGCCCTCCTCGATTCCCTTGAGTCCGGCGGCCAGGAGAACGGAGTAGGCCAGGTACGGATTCACTCCGCTGTCCATCGCGCGGTACTCGATGCGCGTGCTGTTCGCCTTGTTCGGCTTGTACATCGGAACACGGATCAGCGCGGAGCGGTTGTTGTGTCCCCAGCAGATCCACGCTGGAGCCTCACCACCACCAGCGAGCCTCTTGTAGGAGTTGACCCACTGATTGGTCACTGCGGTGATCTCCGGCGCGTGGACTAACAGCCCGGCGATGAAGGAGCGCGCCACCTTGGACAACTGATAGGCCGAACCTGGCTCGTGGAAGGCATTCCGATCGCCTTCGAACAAGGACAGGTGCGTATGCATGCCGCTGCCGGGTTGGTCGCGGAACGGCTTGGGCATGAACGTCGCGTACAGCCCTTGCTCCATCGCCACTTCCTGCACCACGAGCCGGAATGTCATCACATTGTCCGCGGTGGTGAGAGCGTCGGCGTACCGAAGGTCGATTTCCTGCTGACCCGGGCCACCCTCATGGTGGCTGTACTCCACCGAGATACCCATCGCCTCCAGCGTCGTGATCGCCTGGCGGCGGTAGTCGTGTGCCCCACCGTGCGGGGCGTTGTCGAAATACCCGTATCTGTCGATGGGTACCGGCTGCTCCCCCGGCGCCGGTCGGGATTCGAAAAGGTAGAACTCCACTTCAGGATGGGTGTAGAAACTGAAACCAAGATCCGCTGCGCGAGTGAGCGTTCGCTTCAGCACATGTCGTGGATCGGCATAGGACGGGGATCCGTCGGGCATCAGGATGTCGCAGAACAGGCGGGCAACTCCAGGACCTTCATCACGCCACGGCAATATCGCGAAGGTGCTGGGATCGGGCTTGGCGAGCATGTCGGACTCGTGTACGCGCGCGAAGCCCTCGATCGCCGAGCCGTCGAAACCGATACCTTCGTCGAATGCACCCTCCAGTTCGGCTGGAGCGATAGACACCGACTTCAAGGTCCCCAGGACATCGGTGAACCACAATCGGACGAACCGAATGTCTCGTTCCTCGATCGTGCGAAGGACGAACTCAGCCTGCTTATCCACGAGGCCATAGTCTCGCGTGCTGTGTTACGGGCGCGTTAACGCACGGCACCCTGGGTACCCTCCACCCATGTCTGCCCCACCCCTCACGCGCCTGCGGGTGGGGCTGGCCCAGATCAATCCGGCGGTCGGGGATCTCGAGGGGAATGCAGCCGCCATCCGGACTGCCGCCGGACAGGCTCGCGAACTCGGCGCCCAACTGGTCGTCTTCCCCGAGATGGCTCTCACCGGCTACCCCGTCGAGGACCTGAGTCTGCGTCCGTCCTTTCAACGCGCTTCCCGCACCGCGATGACCCAACTCGCCGCCGACTTGGCCGCCGACGGAGTCGGGGATCTGGTGTGTCTGATCGGCTACCTGGACTACAGCGACGAAGCGGCATCGACCCTCGGTCGCCCCCGGGGCGGAGCCGTCAATGCCGCCGCATTGGTGCACGACGGCCAGATCGAGGCCCGCTACGACAAGCACTTCCTACCCAACTACGGCGTCTTCGACGAGGCGCGCTACTTCGTCCCCGGCGAGCGGCCGCTGAT
>JBMTHB010000106.1:0-5188 GCA_049435845.1 Candidatus Nanopelagicales bacterium
GAGCACGTAGAACTGAGCGGCGAACAATTGCACGGCTGCGAATCCACCGAAGATCGAGTGCGAGAGTCCGTGACCGATGTAGCTCATGCCGCGCAACACGATGAAGACTCCGATGAAGCCCAGCAGCGCACCGGATAGCCCGGCGACGAGGAGCCCTTCGAGGAAAAAGGTGTAGCCGAGTGGCTCGAGGATCGCTTCCACTACTCAGTCCACTTCATAGCGTGCTCGGGTTTTTCGTCCACCACAACACGCATCCCGAGATGCTCGAGGACTTCCATGCGGGCCCCGAAAGTCTGCTCAAGCACCTCCGGGCGGATCACATCCGCTGGTGAACCATCTGCGATGACGCGATGGTTGACGCAAACGATGTGCGGTAGGTGCGCTGCCATCCCGTTGAGGTCATGGGTAGTGAGCACGATGGCCACGCCGTCTTCGTGGAGATCGGCGAGCAGGTGCAGGACGTCGTGTCGGGTCGACACGTCCACCCCGCTGGTGGGCTCATCGAGCAGCAGCAACTGCGGCTCACGGTAGAGCGCCCTGGCCAGGAACATCCGCTGCTGCTGGCCGCCGGAGAGGTTGCGGATCTGTCGATGCGCAAGTGCGTCGATGCCCAGCCGTTCCAGCACTGCGTGCGCCCGACTCTTCTCGGACTTGTCCGCCCAGGGAACCGTGAAGTAGCGTCCGCGGGATCCCGACATCAGGACGCACTCCAGGACCGTTATCGGAAAATCCCAGTTCACGGTCTCCAACTGCGGCACGTACGCAACCCGCAGATTCGGTTGCTTGACGATCGAGCCTGACATGGGCTTGACGATCCCGAGGAACAGTCGCAGCAGAGTCGTCTTGCCGGAACCGGATGGTCCGACGATCCCCGTGAATTGATCCTCGTGAACGTGAACATTGACGTCGTGCAGGACCACTTCGTGGTCGTAGCCAGCATCGACATCGACGAGTCGGATCAGTTCAGGCCCGACTCCTATCCCAGTCACTGGGGGTACTCAGCCGTATCCGGGACCGGACTGGAGATGTCTACCGCCCGAACGTTCGGGGCTTGACCGCCGAGGCCTTCGATCATGGTGGCGAAGTTGTACTGCATCAGGCCTAGCCACGAATGATTCTCATCCCCGGGCGCTCCAGGCAGGTCGTCATCACGCAGCGAGTCTTCGTAACGCACGCCCGTCTCGTTAGCGATTTCCTCCAAGACATCCGAGGGGAAGACCTCCGAGCCGAAGATCGTGGGAACGCCTTCGGCCTTGATCTGCTCGATCAAGGTGACTACCTCCGAGGGTGTCGGATCGGCGAAGTCACTGGGCTGTAGTGCACCCACTACCTCCCAACCAAAGTTGTCTGCGAAGTATGCGTAGGCGTCGTGGTACGTCACCAGCTTGAGATTGCCAGCCGGAACCGTCGTCTGATCCTCGCGGATCGCCTCAGCTAGTTCGTTCACCTGCGCCTCGAAGGACTCGATGTTCGCCTGGAACGTATCGGCGCACTCCGGCGCCCGTTCGGTGAGGACATCCCGGACGATCTGGGCGTACTCGATCGCGAATGTCGGGTCGGTCCACAGGTGCGGGTTGGGCTTGCCTTCCTCCTCGGGGAAAGAGAAGTCGTAGATGTACTCGGACTCAGGCAGGGCGACCGTGCCGAGTTCCACGAGTTCGGCGTCGTCGCGCATGTTCGCCTGGGCCATCTCAAAGGTCGGGTCCTCCAGTTTGAGGCCGTTGATGAACACGACATCGGCGTCGCTGAGCAGGGCTGCCACGGATGGGGCTGGTTCGAAGGTGTGCGAGTTGGTCCCCTCAGGCACGATGCCGCGGATCTCGACGCAATCACCGCCCACCCGGGAGGTGATCGAGGTGATCGGCGAGACCGTGGTGGCCACGAGGAGGCGGTCGCCTCCAGCAGACTCGGCGCTGGAGTCCTCGCTCGATCCAGAGCAGCCGGTAAGGACCAGCGCGCCCGCGCCGACGACGATCAGGACATTTCGGAACTTACTTCGCACGCGACGACAATAAGACCCAATTTTATTAATTGCAAATTGTTTGCAGTTAGCCCACCTAGGGTGTCGCCATGCCACCCCGGCCTCCTCGACGACTAGCGCCAGGTGACCGGGCTCCGGCCTTCACCCTCCACGACAGCACCGGAGCCACGGTCTCCCTACGGGACTTCGCCGGTCGATCGATGCTGCTGTACGCCTATCCCGCCGCGATGACCCCCGGCTGCACCACCCAAGCCTGCGACTTCCGCGACAACCTGGCTGCATTCACCGACTCCGGTTTCGTCGTCGTCGGCATCTCACCCGACTCCCCCGAGAAGTTAGCCGCGTTCGCAGCCGCCGAGGATCTGCCGTTCACTCTCCTGTCCGACCCCGACCATCGGGTGATGGAGAAGTACGGAACCTGGGGTGAGAAGAAGTTGTACGGGAAGGTCGTCACTGGGGTGATTCGATCGACCTTCGTCATCTCAGGGACGAGGAAGATCGAACACGCCTTCTACAACGTGAAAGCAACCGGGCATGTCGCGAAACTCATCCGCGACCTCGGCCTCTGACTTTCTGCACCGAAACCTCGAGTTCGCGTCACAACCGACGGATCTTGAGACGCGAACAGCGAGTTTCGATGCTGATCTAGGATTCAGGCTGACGCGGAAGTGGTGGAACGGCAGACACGCTGGTTTTAGGTACCAGTGCCCTCGGGCGTGCGGGTTCAACTCCCGCCTTCCGCACACCTGGTGCGAGCGCACATTTAGCGAGCGCGATGGGTTGATCCACCGGCCTCTGGACCCCACACTCAGAGCTTGGTAGCCACGATCATTCCCGCAGAACACAAGAACATGCCGCGCCAGGAGGTGTCGGACTCGAGGTCGATCTGCGCCCGGCGGTATTCATGCGGATCGAAAGTTTCAGCGATCATCGGGTAGGTCGGGTGGAAGTTGTACCAGCGATACGACAAGTCGATGAAGCCTTGAGCCTTCACCACCTCGGCAAGTTCGAATGGATTATTGAACTTGGACAAGATCTCGTCGTAACCATGCCCGTCATCTCGCCGGCGGATCGGAGGCTTGTCCACTGCAAGCCTCTGGTCGAGATCCGCCGAGACCGCATCCTTGAACTCCTGGGGTACCGACGCCATGACCTCATCGAGGATGTACTCCTTCGTGAGTCGATTGAAGGTGAACATCGAGAACATCGAGTTACGGAATTGGAGGATCAATGTTCCCCCGGGCTTCAAGAAGAGCGACATCGCTTGGACGAACCATGCATCGTCTTCGACATGCGGGATGACACCCAGTGCGATGACCGCGTCGAACTGACCCACGCGCTGGGCCTCGAGCTTGATCGCTTCCATGTCACGGATGTCGACCAGTTCGAGCCAATCAGGATCCATCCCGTGCTTGACGAGGTTCTCCTTGCCCAATCGCACCATCTCGGGGGAAAGATCGCTGGCCCGGAAATCGATTCCCAGGGCTTCTCGAATTGCAATCGCCGGACTGACCTCTCCCGCGCCAAGATCGTAGAGACTCTGGGCGCCTCGATCACGCAGGATCTCGATCACCTTCTGCAGCCGGAAGTAGTTCGCTGGGTACTCGGCATTCTTCCAGATCAGATCCGGGTCGTACTGCTCGTGGTAAGTCGGTGCAGAACCGTCGTAGTGCACACCTACGTCACCCATGTTGTTCTCTCCTTGGATTCACGTTCGCTCAGTATGAAGGAAATGCGTCAGACCGATTCCGCCGGGCGGAAGGCCTCGACGACGAAAGCCGAACAGAGGAAAAGCCCACGCCAGTTGGAGGGCTCGTTCTCGAGCGCGATGGATTCAGCTCTGAAGGCGGCTCCGAGTTCCTTTTCGAAGCGGGGCATCGCGGCGTGATAGTGGAAGGGGCGGATTCGCGCGTCGACGAATCCGGCGGCTTCGAATACCTGGTGGACGTCCAGGGGATTGTGATACTTGGCCTCGTGCCCGGTCGGCTTCGGCGGGATATCCACATCCACACGGGACTTCAAGAACTCGCCAGCTTTGTCCTTGACCGCACCGTGCACCCCGGCGAGTAGGTCGTCCATGATGAACTCGTAGGTGAACCGGTTGAAGGTGACGAGCGAGAAGAGCTTGTTGCGGCACTCGACGAACACACTCCCGCCGGGCTTCACCAGATTGCGCATGTTCTCCAAGGCCACCTTCTCGTGATCGACGTGCGGAAGGACTCCCATGGCCAGCAGAGCATCGAAGGGTCCCTGGCGGCGTATCCCGGACAGGGAAACCGCGTCCTCGATGTCGCCCCAGGATGCGCGATCTGCTGGCAGACCCGCATCGGAGAACACCGCGGCACTCATCTCGACCATCTCGGGGTTGTTGTCGATGCCGTACACGTCGATGCCGGCGGCTTGGTAGATCCCGATTGCACGGCCTTGACCGACACCCACCTCCACCATGCGTTGCGCACCTTGCTCGTGGAGTGCTGTAAGGACCTGCCGGAAGGCGAAGTGATTGGCGGGGTAGCCGCCCTCCAACTCCGGATCCCACAAAGATACGTACTCATCTGGCCTCATTGATCGAATCTGCTCCTTTCCTTTCCAGCATCACTCTCCAATTGTTGGGGCTTGACGAGTTCGCCGATCACCGAGGCCAAGGCTCGGAAGGCCTGGCCCCGGTGACTGATCGCGTCCTTCTCCTCCGGCTTGAGTTGTGCAGTTGTGAGCACATACCCACGTGGAGTGAAGATCGGGTCGTAGCCGAAACCGTTGCTGCCTCGCGGTTCTCGGACGAGTGCTCCCTCGAGGACGCCCTCGACCACCCGCTCGTCTCCATCCGGGGTGACGACGGCTGCCGCGCAATGGAATGCGGCGCCTCTCCGTGAATCGGGAACATCAACGATCTGCGCAAGCAGGAGTTCCAGATTCGCCAGGTCGTCTCCGTGTCGTCCCGCCCATCGAGCTGAGAAGATGCCCGGCATCCCGTTGAGCGCGTCGACGCATAGACCTGAATCATCGGCGATCGCCACGAGTCCGGTCCGCGCACACACATCACGTGCCTTCAGCAGTGCATTTGCTGCGAACGAACTTCCTGTTTCGGCAACATCAGGAAGCTCGGGGAAGTCGTCGGTTCCGACCAGGTCGATTTCGAGGCCGACGACTTCGTGACGCGCGTCGTGAACGGCGAGGCCGTGTGCAGGACGACGCGGCATCCCGCCA
>JBMTHB010000107.1:0-5153 GCA_049435845.1 Candidatus Nanopelagicales bacterium
AGGCGCAGCTTTCCTTCTCCTGTGCGATCCTGGGCCTGTCCGCCACCCTCGTAGACTCACCGGTGCTCGTCGCCGACATCGGCGGAGGGTCCACTGAATTCGTTCTCGGCGACGCAACGTCAGGGCTCATCGCCTCGATGTGCAGCGTCGATGTCGGGTGCGTTCGCATGACTGAGCGTCACCTGCACGGTGATCCGCCGACCATCGAGCAGATCGATCAGGCGGTCGTGACCATCGATCACATCCTCGACAGCGCTTTCGCTGAGGTCGACGTGTCCCAGGTGCGCACCTTCGTCGGACTCGCAGGCTCGGTGACGACAGTTGCTGCCATCGCTCACCGCCTCCCGGAGTACGACCCTGTGGCGATCCACGGATCGGTCACCTCGCTTCAGCAGGTGGAACAGGTGGCCGACCGGCTGGTGGGCATGACCCGAGCCGAACGCTCTGCAGAGCCGGTGATGCACCCGGGCAGGGTGGACGTGATCGCTGGCGGGGCATTGGTGCTGCGGCAGATCATGCGCCGCCTGCCCGTGGGCTTAGTGGTCGCCAGTGAGACCGATGTCCTCGATGGCATCGTTTACAGGCTGTCCACGGGAGTGGCCTAGATCTCACACGGATATTCCATGTAACCGCTTGTGGAGCCCCCCGACCACCGCCTTAGCATCGCTTCGAGGTTGGAGGGGCGATGGGCATCACGATCCGCGATGTGGCCGAGGCGGCCGGCGTGTCGACGGCCACCGTGTCGAGAGCTTTGCGTGGGCTGCCGAACGTCGATGAGCGCACCCGACGTCGCGTGCAGCAGGTGGCCGGTGATCTGGACTACGTCATCTCCCCGAGTGCGTCGCGTCTGGCCTCTGGTCGAACGGGGAGCGTTGCGGTCGTCACTCCGTACATTGCACGTTGGTTCTTCTCGACGGTGCTGTCCGGAGTCGAGGACGTCTTACAGGAAGCGGACATGGATCTGCTGCTCACCTGCATCGGCGATCACAACAACCAGTTGAATCGATCCCTAATCGCCCCCCGACTCCGTCGACGCGTGGACGGGATCCTGGTGATCGCAGTTCCACCGTCGGATCCGCAGTTGCGCGAGATCATCGACTTGGGCATGCCGACGTCCACGATCGGTCTGACCGTCGCGGGTGTTCCGAGCGTCACGATCGATGACGTCGCCGCCGCTCGGCTGGCCACCCAACATCTGATCAACCTCGGTCATCGACGCATCGGCATCATCGGGGGATCACCCTCCGAAGCACCCTTCACCGCCGAGTTCGACCGCGAGACCGGCTTCGCCCAGGCGATGGCCGCCGCCGAGGTCCGGGTCGACCCGCTCTTGGAGGCGTTCGGATACTTCACCATCGAGGGTGGAGAGGCCGCCATGACCGCCTTGCTGACCCAGCCGACTCCTCCGACGGCGGTCTTCGCATTGAGCGACGAGATGGCATTCGGTGCACTCCGGGCGTTGCGTTCGCATGGGCTTCGGCCCGGTGTCGATGTTTCCATCGTGGGCGTGGACGGACACGACATGGCCGAGCACCTGGAATTAACCACCGTGGTCCAGCCGGTTGCAGAGCTGGGGCGCATCGCCGCGCAAGCGTTGCTCGTCCAGATGAACGATGGTGCGCCGATCATCGAACCGACCCGGGTCGAGACCAAGTTGGTGGTGCGCGGATCGACCGGTCCCGCGCCGGGGGCGGTCCGTGACTGAAGTAAGCGAGCGCCCCATCACCGAACTGGCAACGCCGTGGTGGAGTCGAGCAGCGGTCTATCAGGTGTACCCCCGATCCTTCCGGGACGGGAACGCAGACGGCCTCGGTGACCTGCGCGGGGTGATCGACGGTCTGCCCTACATCGCCTCGTTGGGCGTGGACGCGATCTGGCTGTCGCCGTTCTATCCCTCACCGCAGAACGACTCGGGCTACGACATCAGCGATCCACGCGCGATCGATCCGATGTTCGGAACCCTGACCGACTTCACCGAACTCGTCGAGCAGGCGCACGACCGTGGACTGCGGCTGATGGTGGACGTCGTGCCCAATCACGTGTCCGCGCACCATCCGTGGTTCGTGGAAGCGCTCGAGTCCCCGCCGGGCTCCGCCGCCCGAGCGCGGTTCCATTTCCTCGAGGGTCGGGGGGAGGACGGAGAACTTCCTCCCAATAACTGGGAGTCCATATTCGGTGGTCCGGCATGGACGCGGATCACGGAGGCCGATGGCTCTCGGGGGCAGTGGTATCTGCATCTGTTCGATCACACGCAGCCGGATGTGAACTGGGCGAACGACGACGTCCGGAGGGACGCACTGCGCACCTTGAAGTTCTGGCTCGACCTCGGCGTGGATGGATTCCGGGTCGATGTGGCTCTGGGCCTTGCTAAGGACATGACGTACCCCGACCTGGTCGATCCAATCGGCATGAGCCAGGCCTTGCGTTTCGACCTCGAGCCGGATTCGCCCGAAGCGATAGAGCGACGAGCAGGGTTGGCCAATTCGGCACTCTTCGATCGCGACGAGGTGCAGGACATCTACCGCGAATGGCGTTCGCTGTTGGACTCCTATGGCGACGACAAGATGGCGGTGGTCGAAGCCTGGGTACCGCCCGAGCGGGCGTCCCGGTACGTCGCCCCGGACACGCTGCATCAGATCTTCGGCTTCGACTTCCTCGTCGTTGCCTGGGATGCGACCAGGATCCGCGCGGTCATCGAGAGTGCGATCGATGCGGTGTCGGTCGTGGGTGCGCCACCGACGTGGGCGTTGAGCAATCACGATTCCCCGCGGGTCACTACCCGACTCGGAGATGGATCGGCGGGAGCTGCCCGCGCCAGAGCACTCGCCTTGATCGCGCACGCACTCCCGGGCGCTATCTACGTGTACCAGGGTGAGGAATTGGGTCTATCGGATGTGGATATTCCCGACTCCGCTCGGCAGGATCCGGTGTGGTTCCGTTCCGCCGGACAACAGAAGGGCAGGGACGGCGGACGCGTCCCGTTGCCCTGGTCTGGAGCCGAGCCGCCCTACGGATTCACCCCACGTGACGACGTCGCATTGTGGCTGCCGCAGCCGACCGATTGGGTTCCGGTGACCATCGCGGCCCAGGAAGTCGACCCGGGGAGCACGTTGCATCTGTACCGCACCTCGCTGGCGCTGCGAAAGTCCCATGCCGGATTCGCCGGAGGGCATATCGAGTTCCTCGATTTGGACGATCCATGTGTACTCGCCTTCCGTCGCGGAGCAGGCGTGGCGGTGGTCGCCAATACCGGATCATCGTGGATCGAGGCCCCGGTCTCGGGCGAGGTGCTGGTGGCGTCCGGACCGATCAAGAAGGAATCGACGTGCTTTCTCATCGGTCCCGATACGACCGTGTGGCTGCAGACCTGATCGTTCTCCCGCTACACGATCCGCTCTTGAGCGCCGTCGGATTGGAACAGGTACGTCCGATCCGGTGACACCTGCACCGTCTCGCCCATCTTAGGAGCGGCGTGCGATCGATCGCGTGCAACCAAGTTCACGGTGCTTCCGTCGGAGGCGGTCATGTCGCCGTAGACGAACGTATCCGCACCCAACTCCTCGACGAGGGTGACCGTCATCTTGGCTCCCGTGTCGGTGATGTGCAGGTCCTCGGGGCGGATACCCAGCAGTGCGGTACCACCGCGCACCTGGTCGAGGCGGGATCTTTCGACGGCCACCGTGTGGTCGCCCATCATCACCCCATCGGAGGTAACCGCGCATGGGACGATATTCATCGATGGTGAACCGATGAACGTCGCCACGAAGGCATTCGCGGGTTCGTCGTATAGAGCGCGGGGCGAATCGACCTGCTGTAGTACGCCCGACTTCAAGACGGCCACGCGATCCCCCATCGTCATGGCTTCTACCTGATCATGCGTGACGTAGACGGTGGTGGTGCCGAGGCGACGCTGCAAAGCGGCGATCTGCGTACGTGTCTGCACCCGCAGCTTGGCGTCGAGATTGGACAAGGGCTCGTCCATGAGGAAGACCTGTGGCTCGCGCACGATGGCGCGCCCCATGGCCACCCGTTGCCGCTGTCCGCCGGATAACGCCTTGGGCTTGCGCTCGAGGTACTCGGTGAGATCGAGCAGGGTGGCTGCTTCCTTGACTCGACGGTCGATCTCGTCCTTCGTGACCTTCTGGATCTTCAAGGCGAAGGCCATGTTCTCTGCCACGGACATATGCGGATACAGGGCGTAGTTCTGGAAGACCATCGCGATATCGCGATCCTTGGCGGCGACATTGGTGACGTCTCGGTCACCGATGAAAATCCGACCGGCGCTGATCGGCTCGAGCCCGGCGAGCATCCGAAGCGAGGTGGACTTGCCGCACCCCGAGGGGCCGACGAGGACGAGAAATTCGCCTTCGCCGATATCGAGGTCGAGGTGGGAGACCGCGGGATCCGTGGTCCCCGGGTAGACGAGTGAAACGTCGTCGAAACGAACTGGCTTGCTCATGGTTGTTCCTCTCACCGGCAGGAACGTGCCGGACGATCCGTAGTAAGAAGATGGCTCCGTATTCGGTTGTAACCGAACCCTATCGGCGCCGTGCAACCGTTGGCAGTCCTTCCACCGCCGACGTCTGCGGTCGATGCCCGCCGCGGCTCGTGGAGACTCAGGCATGGATACCAAATCGTGATGCGTTACATAGGGACGTTGCATCGTTACAGGTTGCTTCCGTGGGCCGGGCGAGTCACCATGAACACGTTTACGCGCCGGGGACCTTCCTCGGCTTGACGTCAGGCAAGGAGAATCCATGACCGCAATCAAGCGGCGCCGTGGGATGACGCTCCTCGCAGGGGGCTTGGCAGCCGGCATGCTGCTCGCCGCTTGTGGTGGCAGCGATGATTCCGCGAGCGAGACCACGGCCGAGGAGACCGCAGCGGAAGAGACCGCAGCGGAAGAGACCGGCGGAGAAGATGATGGCGCTGGCGCCATGGACGGGGCGTGCGACGCCTACGCCGAGTACATGGGCAACGAGGGAACGTCGGTCAACGTATTCACCTCGATCCTTCCTCCCGAGCAGCAGCTGTTCGAGGAAGCCTGGGCCCAGTTCGAAGAGTGCACCGGCATCGACATCGTCTACGAGGGCAGCGATCAGTTCGAAGCGCAGCTGCCGACCCGTATCGCCGGCGGCAACGCACCGGACATC
>JBMTHB010000108.1:0-5114 GCA_049435845.1 Candidatus Nanopelagicales bacterium
CCTTCATTTGCTCACATCGCGAGGTCGATGCCGGACCGACGAACAACTGGGCCGAACCGTCGCAGATGCGCGCCACTTTGAATGGGCTCTTCGCAGGATGCATGAGAGGGCGGACGATGTACGTGATCCCCTTCTCGATGGGTCCGCTCGGATCCCGAATCTCCCAACTCGGCGTCGAGATCTCGGACTCGCCGTACGTGGTGTTGAACATGCACATCATGACCCGCATGGGAACACGCGCGCTTGAGGAGATCGGCGAACTCGGGGATTTCGTACCTGCTCTGCACTCGGTGGGGTATCCGCTGATCGATGCCGACGGACGGCCACGCCCTGACGTCCCGTGGCCGTGCAACGAAGCGAAGTACATCGTCCACTTTCCGGAAACCCGCGAGATCATGTCCTACGGCTCTGGATATGGGGGGAACGCCCTTCTAGGCAAGAAGTGCTTCGCGTTGCGAATCGCGTCGGCGATGGCCCGCGATGAGGGTTGGCTGGCCGAACACATGCTGGTCGTGAAACTGACCTCGCCGGACAATCGTGTGCACTACGTGGCAGCCGCCTTCCCCTCGGCATGCGGCAAGACGAACCTTGCGATGCTGCAGCCCACGTTGCCCGGTTGGCAGGTCGAGACGATCGGCGACGACATCGCATGGATGCGTTTCGGTGACGACGGCCGGTTGTATGCCATCAATCCCGAAGCCGGGTTCTTCGGGGTGGCACCGGGCACCGGTGTACACACCAATGCGAACGCGATTCGCACCCTCACAGGGAACAGCATCTTCACGAACGTCGCGCTGACCGACGAGGGGGACGTGTGGTGGGAGGGGCTCACCGAAGAACCGCCAGCCCATCTGATCGACTGGAAGGGCGACGATTGGACGCCGGCCTCCGATGGATTGTCGAGTCATCCCAACGCCCGCTTCACGGTGCCTGCGTCGCAGTGCCCCACCATTGCACCCAACTGGGAGGACCCGTCTGGGGTGCCCATCGACGCGATCTTGTTCGGTGGGCGACGTGCCACCAATGTCCCTCTGGTCACCGAATCCTTCGATTGGACCCACGGGGTGTTCATGGGCGCCACCATGGCCAGCGAGAAGACGGCGGCGGCTGAGGGAACGGTGGGGGAATTGCGTCGCGATCCGTTCGCGATGCTGCCGTTTTGTGGCTACAACATGGCGGACTACTGGGCGCATTGGCTCACCATCGGATCATTCACGGATCCGGCGAAGCTTCCGCGCATCTACTCGGTCAACTGGTTCAGGCGGGATGCGCAAGGCCGATTCATGTGGCCGGGATTCGGTGACAACTCCCGCGTGCTCGCGTGGATCGTGCAACGCATCGAAGGACGAGCCGATGCCGTCGACACAGCCATCGGTCGGATCCCGGTGCTCGATGATCTCGATCTCGATGGCGTTGATGTCTCCGCAGTTGACCTCAATGAACTGTTCGACATTGACAGTCGTTCCTGGCTCGAGGAAGCGGACATGACGGAGGAGTACCTAACGCAGTTCGGCGATCGGGTCCCGCTAGCGATTCGCGAGCAACTTCAGGAACTTCGTCAACGCTTGAGCTGAGTTCCCCTAGTCGGCGTCACCGATCGTGGCAACAAGAAGTGCCTTGATGGTGTGTAGCCGGTTCTCCGCCTGGTCGAAGACGATGCTGGCCGAGGAGTCGAATACCTCGGAGGACACCTCGACACCGTCGTTGAAACCAAAGTCGTGAGCCAGAGTCCGACCGAGCTCTGTAGCGGTGTCGTGGAATGCAGGCAGACAGTGCATGAATCTGGCATCCGGTCCGGCCAACGCCATCACCGCTCGATCGATTCGGTACGGGCGAAGCAGTGCGATGCGTTCGGCCCACACCTCCTTCGGTTCGCCCATGGACACCCACACGTCGGTATGCACGAAGTCCACGCCACTGACTCCGGTCTCCAGGTCCTCGGTTATCGAGACCCGGGCGCCGGATTCGAGAGCACGCGCCTGCGCGAGATCCTGGATCGCTTGATCCGGCCACAGCGGCCGCGGGGCCACGATGCGGACGGCGGCCCCCATGATCGCGCCCATCATCAGGAGTGAGTTCCCCATGTTGAATCGGGCGTCACCGACATACGCGAAGACCGGCGAAGCCTTCGATGAGTGCTCTCGCATGGTGAGGAAATCGGCCAGCATCTGCGTTGGATGCCACGTATCGGACAGGCCGTTGTAGACGGGAACATCGGCGAAGGCGGCGAGCTGTTCGATCGTGGCGTGTTCGGCTCCTCGATATTCGATGCCGTCGTAGACACGTGAGAGGACCCGCGCGGTATCGGCTATGGACTCCTTGTGGCCGATCTGGCTGGCCGTCGAGTCGAGGAACGTCGTGAAACCACCCTGCTGGGCCATCGCCGCTTCGAAGGCTATCCGGGTACGAGTCGACGTCTTCTCGAAGATAAGCGCCACGCCGCGTCCGATCAGCCGTTGACGCTCGGTGCCGGTGCGACGTTCGTGCTTGAGTTGTTCCGCGAGGTTGAGCAGATACGTCAACTCCCGGGCGTTGAAGTCCTGCTCGGCTAGGAAGTCCCGCCCGCGCAGATCCACGGTGCTCTCCACCCGCGGAACCCTAGCGAGCGTGGTCAGCGTGGGCTCACGCGGTGAATCCGAGTGCGCTCGGGGAGATCGCTGAATCAATGTCCGATCCGCCGGCCTGAATCCCCTCACCGCGGCCGCGGGGATAGCGCCGGGAGTCGAGGCGTCGGTAGATGCACTCGCGTTCCTCCTCGGTCAGTCCACCCCACCCGCTGTAGGGCTCACGTGCCCGAATCGCGTAATCGGCGCATTCCAGGCGCACACTGCATGTCGCGCACACGCTCTTGGCCTGTCGACCCCGACGCAGCCGCGATAGGCCTCGTTCCTTTTGCGGATGGAAGAACCAACTCAGGTCCACGGCGCGACAGGCGCCGCGCTCTTGCCATAACGAGGTGGCGTCGTCCGACTTGGTCGGATCCAGGGAAAGCTGCCCTTACTCGGCTTGGGTTCGCCCCTCCGCGATCTTCGTGCGCACGTCGTCCATATCGACGTCGCGAACCGCTTGCACCAGGTTCTCCAAGGCCGGCTGTGGAAGCGCCCCAGCTTGGGAAAAGAGCACCACGCCATCGCGGATTGCCATCAGGGTCGGGATAGATGAGATCTGGAAATAGCCGGCCAGCCCTTGCTCGGCTTCGGTATCGACCTTGGCGAAGACTATGTCGGGGTTGTCGTTCGAGACATCCTCGTAGACGGGCGCGAAGGAACGACACGGCCCGCACCACGAGGCCCAGAAGTCCACAAGCACGATCTGGTTGCCGCTGATGGTGTCGGCGAAGGTCTGTTCGGTGAGCTCAAGAGTGGCCATAGCTATACCCTAGGGGGTATATCCGCCTGATGTCCAACAGGAATCCCCGCGACCTAGACTTGGGTCATGTCCGACACGACACCCCTGGCATCACCCGACCTCGGCGGAAGCACCCTGCTCGAGGAACGAACGACGGGGAACGACGACGGCGATCACGAGCGATTCGCCCACTACGTCGAGAAGGACAAGATCGTCGAGAGTGCGGTCACAGGCACGCCGGTCATTGCGCTCTGTGGCAAGAAGTGGATTCCCGGGCGCGATCCATCCAAGTTCCCGATCTGCCCGGAGTGCCAGGAAATCCACGCGTCCTTGCCGCGTGGCGGTGAATGATCGAGTGCGGCCGCAACGTCTGTTCGCCGCCGTCGGATTGATTGGAGTCCTGACCCTCGCGGGATGCGCCTCACCGGTGGTTCAAGAGCCCGTCGCCCCGACACCCGAGGACGACGACCAAGCATCGGTTGCTTCCATGCTCGACCCATGTGCCAAGCCGAACTTGACCACGGTCGAACCCGGTGCCCTGACGTTCGTCACCAGTGCGGTGCCGGCACCCCCCTTCTTCCTCAGCGACCAACCGGCGGATCGATTGGGCCTGGAAGCCGACCTCGCTTACGAACTTGCCCGCACCTTGGGTTTCCGGCCGGGTGAAGTCACGTGGGAGTACGCGCCCGCCGAACAGATCATGATCGGCGACTTCACCGACTACGACGTCGCCATCGGTGGGTTCGCTCCTACGGAGGACGATCGAGATGCTCTCGATTACTCGCAGCCGTACCTCGAAGTCGATCTGGTGGTGGTGAGCGAAGACCCGCAAGCCATCGGTGTCATCATCGACGGATCCGGTGAAGTAATCGATGAAGCCACCGGCGACGTCGATGTCATCCGATGGGCGTACACGACGCAAGGGCCGGCCCGCTCCTTCCTGATCGATCGAGGACTCAGCCTCGAGTCAGTAACCAACATCGTCGGAGCAGATCAAGTAGTGGAGGGAGCTGAGATCCGACGGCAGAGTGACGCCGTAGTCATCGACGGGGTAACGGCACAGTGGCTGACCGAGATCACGGGGGATCGACTCCCTGTGGTCCCAGGTGTGGGATCACCAACGGGAATGTTCTCGTTGGGATTAGTTCCCGGTAATCCGCTGATCGAATGCGTAGACCGAGCCTTGAACGAAATGTCCGAACGGGGCACTCTGGATGACTTGCGCGAGCGGTGGCTCAGTCCATCACAGTGGCGTCAGGACTGAAAAGCGGGGAAACCCGGCATCAAGGTCCCCGGTCTAGGGTCGTTTCAGCCCTAGGCTCTATGCGGCACAACGTGAACGGCATACGGGATACCCCCGGCCGTCGAGCATCGGGAGGATGCACATGTCAAGCAGTGAATCGGTGATCATCGAAGAGACACCGGACAACCTCATGACCGCCATCGGTCGAAATTGGTGGGTCCTTCTCTTCCCTGGCGTGCTGAGTCTGGCCGTCGGCGTCGTCGCTCTCGTCTGGCCAGGCAAGACCGTGATCGTCGTGGCGATCGTGTTCGCGATCTGGCTGATCGTTTCCGGAATTTTCAGCCTCGTCCGTGGCTTTGCACATGGCCTCACCGGAGGTATGCGGGCCCTGTTCATCATCACCGGCATCCTGTCGCTGGTGCTTGGCATCTTCGCTATCCGCGGTGAGTTCCAGGAGTTGTACATCCTGAGCCTGTTCATCGGCATCGGCTTCCTTTTCCGAGGATTCTCGTCGCTGTTCCTT
>JBMTHB010000109.1:0-5086 GCA_049435845.1 Candidatus Nanopelagicales bacterium
GACTTGATGCGAGTATCGACTTCGGGGACCTATGTCGCCGAGTACTGGGCTCGGCACTTTTCGCGCATCTCCGGGGTTCCGGGCAGTAGATCGCAGTCGATCCCAGGTCCGAAAGTGCTCCTGTCTCGGTCGCTACTTCCTTCCGAGGCTCCGATGGCGATATCGACACCGGCGCCCCCCTTGAAGGTTGTGTCCTCTCCATTGCCGAGTAGTGCGTCGTCCCCGCGACCAGCTACGACTGTGACGTCCGACGAGGTATCGACGACGGCTACGTCATCTCCAGAACCGAGATAGATGACGACCTCGGCATCCGTCTCACCGTCGATGAGCACGATGTCATCGCCGGCCCCGGTGTTGATTTGGATTGGGTCTATCGGTGGCTCGTACGGCAATTGACGATTTGTGGAAGGCTCCACGTCCAGCGTCACGCACACGACCTCGTCTCCGGTCCCCGTGGTCAAGACGTCGCCAGGTTCCATCTTTCTTGCAACGGTGCAGTCCTCGCTGCTCACACCGTTTTGCAGCAGGGAGGCGATGTTCGAGGTCGCTTTCTGCGGGACTTCATCCGGTGACGGTTCTGCGGGACCGAGTCTGAGTTGGTAGTAGGTGGACCCCGACGCTTCATGAACGTGCTTAGTCAGGGAATGTCGGGTTGGGACGTAGCCCGGCACGCCGGTTCCGTCGATGGAACCCAGTTCGAGCCTCAGGTCCCCGTTAGGGGCGCTCTTTAGGGTCATAGCGATCGGACTCAGGATCCGCTCTCGCGGATACGCCGGAGACGTTAAACCTCCGGACATCTGGAAGGTGACCTCGGAGCCATCCCAACGTGCCAGCAGAAGATCGCCCGGGCCGCTGTTCGCCGCTCGCTGGGAACTCCCGGCGGTCACGGCAACGTCCAACAGGGTGCCGTAAGACAAGACATCCACGTCCCAGTTGAGGGGGTCCACCTGGACGAGAAGCTGCACCGTGCCGGCGTCGTCCCTGGGGGCCGCACTAGCTGGCTGGACTACAGCCAACGCCAACGACGTTGCTGCCGCGAAAGTTCCGATGGTGGTCATGACTCGCGTCGGTCTGGAGATCATCGGGACCCCTAACGATGGCTGTGGCTTCCTTATCTGGCCAAGTAACAATAGGCGACCAGGTGAGTCTGCGCCGAGAGCTCGCGCTCTGAACGTCGATCTTCAGCCCATCAGTCGGGATGAGAGGCGTTGTAGTGCCTCGTCGAGTACTTCGCGCCGCTTACAAAATGCCCAGCGCACATAGGGCGCGGCAAAACTTTCGTCATCACACAGGAGTTGATGGGGAATGGCCACGACGCGTGCCCGTTCGGCGATGTCTCGACAGAAACTCAGGCCGTCCTCGTAGCCCAGGGGTCGAACGTCCGTGGTGAGGAAGTAGGTCCCTTGGGAGGTAAGCACACCGAGACCGAGTTCGCTGAGTCCCGCCGTAAGGAGGTCTCGCTTGGCCGATAGATCGTGACGGAACTCCTCGAAGTACTGGTCCGGCATCCCGAGGCCATGCGCGATTGCGTACTGAAACGGTCCTCCCGAGACGAAGGACAGGTGCTGGCGCACCACCTTCACCGCGCTGATGAGGTGGGCGGGCCCGTAAGCCCAGCCAACCTTCCAGCCGGTGAAGGAGAAGGTCTTGCCTCCCGAGCCGATGGTGATGGTGCGCTCCCACATTCCGGGCAGCGTCGCGATGGGAATGTGACGGTGGTCGTCGAACCACAGGTGCTCGTAGGCCTCGTCGCTGATGACAAGGAGATCGTTATCGATTGCGATCTGGGCAATGGCCACGAGTTCGGATCGGGTGAAGACGATGCCGGTCGGGTTGTGCGGAGTGTTGATCAGGAGCACTTTGGTGCGCGGGGTGATCGCATCTTTGAGGGCGTCGATGTCCGGGCGCAGGTTCTCACCAGTGAGCGGCACGCCCACGCGAACACCGTTGGCGAGTGAGATTCCGGCGCCGTAGATGTCGAACCACGGCTCGAACATGAGCACTTCATCGCCGCGTTCCACGAATGCCAGGAGCGCCGACTGGATTGCCTCGGACGCACCGGTGGTGACCAGGACGTCGGTGTCCGGATCGATCCGAAGACCGTAGAAGCGATCTGCGTGCGCGCTGATCGCGTGGCGTAGCTCGGGTACTCCGGTTGCGGGTGGGTACTGGTTGCCGCGACCGTCGGCTATGCAGGCACGGGCCACCTCGGCCACCTTGGCCGGTCCGTCGGTGTCGGGAAAACCTTGGCCGAGGTTGATGGACTCGGTGCGCCGAGCAAGGTCGGACATCTCGGCGAACACGCTGGTGCTGTGTTCGCGCATCCGTGCGACCAGGGGCGACTCCATGCAGCGAACGGTAGCGATCCTGGGAGAAACGCCCGTGCCTGCAAGGAATCCGGGAGAAAGACCGTCTATTTCCCACACTGCGGGAAATTGCGAATAGCGTGGATGGGTGGATCGGGTCGGGGCTGGTGACGTCGCTGGTGACGTCGTTGGGGCGGATGACGCGGTCGGGGAGTGGCGCCTGAGCCTGGAAGCCGAGGCGGTGCTCGCGGCCATCGCCGAGCGCGCAGGTGAATCCGATGCCCGTGGCATCGACAGAGCGCAGATCGATGCGCTGGCCGCCGTGGGATTGCTCGGCGAGGCACTCGCCCCGCCTGCCCGGCAGCGCGAAGTGGCTGAACGCATCGCGATGGCGGATGCGTCCGTCTGGTTCTGTTGGGCCCAGCACCAAAGCCCAATGAAGACCTTGAGTGCGGCGCGGCGCGCCGATCATGCACCCGTGGTCGAGGAGATCCAGGCCCGGTGGCTGGAAGGACTGCGCACCGGCCGCTACCTGGGCGCGGTCGCCTTCGCCCACCTGCGCCGACCCGGGACACCCGACCCGGTCGCCGGACGCATCCACGGCGGTTGGTCCATCACCGGCAAGCTCGACTGGGTCACGTCCTGGGATATCGCGGATGTGATGTTGATGATGGTCCGCGGCTCCGGGGACTATTCGAACTCGATCGTGTGCTTCTACCTGGCGGCGGGCCGCGATCCTGCCTACCTCACCGGCATGCACGTCCACGAGCCACTCCGCCTGCTCGCCATGTCCGGCACGCATACCCGACCGATCACGTTCGACCAGGTGATGATTCCCGACACGAACGTCGCCGCCGTCATCGACTTCGAGGAATGGCAGCAGGCTGATTCGAAGAAGACGACCGACGTGAATCCGGCCTCGTTCGGAATCATCCGCGGCGCGATCCAGGAACTCAGCGACATCGCTCAGAAGCGAAGCGACCCCCAACTCTTGGAGTTAGTGCAATCCCTGAAGACCCGAACACGTGAACTACGACGACGCAGTTACGCCGCGATCGACGACGACGGACCTGCGGATGAGCGCGTGGCGATGCGTGCGCAGGCCCTGCATCTCGCTGTCGAGGCAGCGACCGCGGTCGTGACGGCGCGAGCCGGTGCGGCGATGTACTCCGGTTGCAGCGCCGAACGTCGGGTGCGGGAAGCGATGTTCCTGCAGGTGCAAGCGCAGACGGCGCGCACCCGAGCAGCCTCGCTGGCGCTGTTCCAGTGAGAGTCAGCTGCTGACAGTCGCCGGACTCGACGCGGGTGAGTTGCCCTGGTCGTTGCCGGAGATCGCTTCGATGCGCAGCGCTGCACTACCGGGAAGACCCTCCATCAGACAGGTCGCCACCCGCCGACCCGGCCGTGGTGCCGCGCTGCATGTGAATACTCGGCCGGTAGCAACATCGGTAGCCGACGCCGCGAAGCCCGTGACACGTGTGCCGTCTTGGGGTGCGGAAAAGCGCACCCGTGCACTCGTTGCATCGGGGGTGCTGACATCGATTACGGGGGCCAGGATCGGTGGTTGATCGGGCAGAACACCGGCATCGATCAGGAAGTCCGTCTCGGCACTCACGCGTGTGTAGACACCGGGGACGCGTGACGCACATTGCTGACCCCAACTGACCACACCGATCAAGCGGCGGGCATCCCCGACGCCTGCGGTCAGTGGCCCACCGCTGTCGCCCTGGCACGCATCGATCACATCTCCTGCAGGGGATGCACCAGCAGCGCACAACATCGTCCGGGGATTCGCATCGCGCTTGGTGAAACCCTTGAAGATCACGCCGTTGACGTCGTATCTCTTGCCACGCCCGCACGAAGCGTCCGGGAAGACCCGCACGTTGCCGACCTGCAATTCCGGCAGAAAGCGGTTTCCGTTCGCTCGGGTATTTCCCCAGCCGACGATCTGGGCAGCGGTTCCGGCGGCATCGTAGGCAGCGACGTCCGCCCCCTGCGCGACCTGGATTGTGGGGAAGTCCTCGACCGGTTGCGCGAGGTACACCACGGCGATGTCGTTATCGATGGCCTTGACCCGGTACTTCGGGTGCACCGTGAAGTCGGCTACGGCGATGGTGCGCAGGTTCGGTGAACGCAGGTCGGGGCCGAATCCGATCAGCATGTCGCGCGGACGCAGCCGCTCCCCGGTGCGCTGGTCGACCACGCAGTGCGCCGCCGTGACGAGCGTGGTGGGTGAGGTGAGGCTCGCCGCGCAGTACTGCGCCTGGTAGCTGCCCGCTTGCCGGTAGCGCGCTGCGTCGAGCACCGATGCGACGAAGCCGAAGGCCTGCGGATCCGCCTCCTGGCCGCCGATCACGTTGGGGCGTTGTGCGTCCACAGCAGCCGTCACCGAAGGTGCGCCGGCGCCCATCAGCAGGATGACCGATACAGCTGCGGCGACCCGGGCGGGTGGGCGGATGGGCATGAGGTCACGGTACGTCCTGGCATCGACCATGATGGGTGGATGCCCCGAGCATTGATCACCGGTCCGACGTCCGGAATCGGTCAAGGATTCACCCGAGCGCTGGCCCAGCAGGGGCATGACCTCGTGTTGGTGAGCAGGGATCGAGCCAGACTCCAGGCGCTTGCCGAGGAGATGCAGCGCACTTTCGGCGTCGCTGCAGACATCCTGACGGCGGATCTGACCGAACGGGGCGATATCGAGACGGTCGCCCAGCGATTGCGTGACGACCAGATCGACGTCCTGGTCAATAACGCAGGCTTCGGCGTCAAGGGCGGTT
>JBMTHB010000110.1:0-5085 GCA_049435845.1 Candidatus Nanopelagicales bacterium
CCGAAGTGTTGCGCCTGCTCACCTTCGAGGCGATCCACGACATCTCGCACCTGCTGCGACCTGCGCACCTGGCACAACTCGCCACGATTCTGACTGACCCGGAGGCCAGCGCAAACGACCGATTCGTAGCACTCGATCTGCTGAAGAACGCGAATATCGCCGCCGGCGGCGTTCTGCCCATGTGCCAGGACACCGGCACCGCGATCGTCATGGGCAAGCGCGGGCAATTCGTGTGGACGTCAGGTCAGGACGAAGAGCACATCTCCCGCGGTGTCTTCGATGCCTTCCAGAAGCTCAACCTGAGGTATTCGCAGTTGTCCCCGCTGAGCATGTGGCAAGAACGCAATACCGGCAGCAACTTGCCGGCCCAGGTGGAGATCTATGCCGACACCCACGCCGGTCACGAGAATCGCTATGACTTCCTGTTTATCGCCAAAGGTGGCGGAAGCGCGAACAAGAGCTTCGTGTTCCAGGAGACCACCGCACTACTGAAGCCCGAAACCTTCGCACGGTTCTTGGATGAGAAGCTCCGGATGATCGGCACATCAGCATGCCCGCCGTATCACCTTGCCGTCGTAGTAGGCGGTACCAGCGCGGAGTACACCCTCAAGACCGCCAAGTTGGCCAGCGCGCACTACCTGGACGACCTGCCGATTCACGGAACCGATGCCGGACACGGATACCGCGATCTGGAGATGGAAGCGGAGATCTTGCGCATGACGCAGGCCTTCGGCATCGGTGCCCAGTTCGGCGGCAAGTACTTCTGTCATGACGTCCGTGTGATCCGCCTACCTCGCCACGGTGCCTCCTGCCCCGTCGGTATCGCGGTGTCCTGCTCCGCTGACCGGCAGGCCCTGGCGAAGATCACACCGGAGGGAGCATTCCTCGAACAACTCGAGCATGATCCAGCACGCTTCCTGCCGGACGTGACCGACGACCACCTCGACGACGATGTAGTCCGCATCGACTTGAACCAGCCGATGGACGTGATCCGTGGGCAACTATCGGCACTGCCGGTGAGGACTCGGGTATCTCTCACCGGACCACTGATCGTCGCGCGCGATCTTGCCCACGCCCGGATCAAGGAGATGCTCGATCGCGGCGATCCTCTACCGCAGTACATGCGCGACCATGCCATCTACTACGCAGGGCCGGCCAAGACTCCCCAGGGATACGTTTCTGGATCCTTTGGTCCGACCACGGCTGGACGAATGGACTCCTACGTCGATCAATTCCAGAAGGCGGGCGGTTCCTACGTGATGCTTGCGAAGGGCAATCGCAGCGCTGCGGTCGTCAACGCCTGCAAGGACAACGGTGGCTTCTATCTCGGTTCGATCGGCGGCCCGGCAGCGCGCTTGGCCCAGGACAACATCACCAAGGTCGAAGTGCTGGACTTTCCTGAACTCGGCATGGAAGCCGTCTGGCGGATCGACGTCGTCGACTTTCCGGCATTCGTGGTCGTTGACGACAAGGGCAACGACTTCTTCGCAGACACCTTGCGGCCGGTAGCCACGACTATCCCCGTCGGTCCACCGAGCTAGGGCACTAGCAGCCCCAAGCGCCACCACGCCAGTGGTGCTTGCCGTTTCCATCTCGCCAGATGGTCCAGAAGGCACGGTCCTGCCAGTAGCGGTTCCACTGCTGGGTGGGGAGTTTCCGCAATTGCTTCAGCATCTCGACACCGGGCTCACCGAGTTCCCTGCGCACCTCCGCCATCATCATGTGCGTGGCTCCGATCGCAAGGCGCCGGTTCATCTGGTACGCCCCCCGGTACAGGCCGCCGGCACTGACAGCGCGGTAATCGTTATTCGCCTCACGGTCCATGATGCAGCGCCGGACATCCTCCTTCTTCGGCATGAACCACTTGCCTTGATACAAACTGGGTCGAAAACCCTTCATGTCCTGCGATTCGGCGGAACCCAGGGCGTGACTCAGCTCGATGGCGAGCCGTGCCCCGCGGTCCAATCCATCGATGTCGGGGGCATTGTCGCCGTCGCCCTCGGGGATGCCCGGGTCCTCGCTGACCGGGATGGGGTTGCCGTCGAGGTCGTACAGTTCCGCGACCTCGACGTCGAGTGAAGGTTCGATGCCCTCATTTGCCCACGCTGGCGCTGCTCCGACGACCGCTCCTAGCCCGAGCACCGATGCCGCGACTGCAGCCGTCACGTTGGACAGCACGGTCATGGCACCCCTTCGATCGAACGCAGCAGCCACCTACGGTGCCCAATGATCACGGGATTGTCACGCGGAACAACGCCGAAGAGTTCCGACATTTCGGACATACGGCGCTGGAATGTCCGAATACTGCACGATCATCATCAGTCGTGTGACCAGCCTCACCCTTGCTTTCCACAGCACAGGACTGTTGCAGCCCGATCTACAACTGACCGTCCTCGAGCATCTCGGTCACGAGCGCAGCAATGGGCGAACGCTCGGACCGCGTCAAGGTGACGTGCGCGAAGAGCGGGTGCCCTTTGAGTTTCTCCACCACCGCGACGACGCCGTCGAAGCGACCCACGCGCAGGTTGTCGCGCTGGCCGACGTCGTGGGTCAAGACCACCCGGCTATCGGTCCCGATCCTGGACAGCACGGTGAGCAGAACGTTGCGCTCCAACGACTGGGCTTCATCGACGATCACGAACGCGTCATGCAAAGACCGGCCCCGGATGTGCGTAAGGGGCAGCACCTCAAGCATTCCGCGGTCCACCACTTCGTCCACGACTTCGGACGTGGTCACCGCGTTCAAGGTGTCGTATACGGCCTGACCCCAGGGCGACATCTTCTCGTTCTCGGTTCCAGGGAGGTAGCCCAGATCCTGACCACCGACGGCATAGAGCGGGCGAAAGACGATCACCTTGCGGTGTTGGCGACGCTCCAGCACCGACTCCAGGCCAGCGCACAGCGCCAGTGCGCTTTTGCCCGTACCGGCTCGTCCCCCGAGGGAAATGATGCCGATGTCCGGATCGAGAAGAAGGTCCAAGGCGATGCGCTGCTCGGCACTGCGTCCATGGACCCCGAACGCCTCGCGATCACCTCGCACGAGTCGCACGCGCTTGTCGGACGTGACCCGCGCCAGACCGCTCCCCCGCTCCGACACGAGCACCAATCCGCAATGACACGGAAGATCGCGCGCCTCGTCGAGGTCGATCACATCCTCCTCGAACAGGCGATCCAGGTCTCCGGCGGCAACCTCAAGTTCCTGAATTCCCGTGTATCCGGATTCGATAACGAGTTCGGCTCGATACTCCTCGGCGGCCAGTCCTACCGACGACGCCTTTACTCGCATCGGCAGGTCCTTGCTGACGAGGACGACGTCCGCGCCGCCGTTCGACAGGTTCTTGGCGACGGCCAGAATGCGGGTGTCGTTGTCGCCGAGCCGAAGACCGGAAGGCAATGACTCGACGTCGGTGTGGTTTAGCTCGACCCGTAATGTGCCGCCGGCATCGCCGATCTGCATTGGTTCATCGAGCCGCCCATGACTCACCCGAAAGTCATCCAGCAGCCGAAGGGCCTGGCGGGCGAAGTAGCCCAGTTCGGGATGACTGCGTTTGCCTTCGAGTTCGGTGACGACGACGACAGGAATGACCACATCGTGTTCGTCGAATCTGAGCAGCGCTCGCGGGTCGGACAGAAGGACAGAGGTGTCGAGGACGTAGGTCCTCCGGGCGGTCTGCTGCACACAGTCTCCTAGCCGGATGCGGGCCGGCGGACCCGGTCCGCGTGCCCCACGCTAGGTGGACTGTTGTGACTCCTGAGGTTCGACACGCCGCGCGAACAATGCGACGCCGACTACGACTGCTACGCCCGCCAGCGTGATCGACTCCCGAGTCAAGGGCGACAGCCCGACGATCATCGCCCCCACGCTCCAGGCAGCCGGGAAGGCCAGCAGGTACTTCCACTTCGACCGGAAGCGCGGGTCCTTGTAGATCACCCCAGCCGCGAGATACCGCGCACCATCGACGTATGGACCGGTGCTGGCGATGACACCGGCCGAATGAGAACCGACCGTGACGAAGACCGTTGCCAGAGTGCCGAGCGCGAATGCAGACAGCATCACCGATGCCATCGCGGCGGCCCATGCCTCGGTCCAGACCACCAAGTCCTGGATCGGTTTGCCATTTGCTGCGGTGAACAGCTGATTGCCCAAGACCGAGGTGATGGCGAGCACGAATGCGGCCAGATACAACAATGACCGCGACCCTGACGGTCCCGAGAACCAGTGACGCCAACTGCGCAGATACACCACGAATGCAATGCCGAGTGCGGCTCCGATGAGCGACCCGAGAGACAACAAGGCCACCGCCGGCTGGTTCAGCAGCTTCACCCAGAGCAGGACCATGTTGCCGGCTTGATTGGCTGTGAAGACTCCGAAGGACTGGTAGTCGCGCGCATCCATGGCACCAGCGACCATGGCTAGCAGGAGCACCATTGCGAACGGGTGCTTCAGGACATCTGCGGCATTGGCGTTGACTAGTTCGCCATCACTGGGATTGCGACCAGGAACGGCATCGTTGGCGGGATTCATCCGAGCGATTCTTACCTGCGGGCTACACCCCGAAGCGGCGTTGCCTCTCTGCGTAGGCGCGCATTGCACGAAGGAAATCGATCTTGCGGAAGTCCGGCCAAAAGGCCTCGCAGAAGTAGAACTCCGAGTGCGCGCTCTGCCACATGAGGAAGCCGGACAGGCGCTGCTCACCGGATGTCCGGATCACCAGATCAGGATCGGGTTGGCCCTTCGTGTACAGATGTTCGGCGATGTGCTCGACATCGATGACCTGCGCTAGCTCATCGAGCGTGGTTCCTTGACCGGCGTGCTCCTGCAGGAGTGAGCGGACCGCATCGACGACCTCGCGTCTGCCTCCGTACCCGACGGCGACGTTCACCAGCGATCCGTCGATGTTCGAGGTGGCCTCCTCGGCCTCCTTGAGGATCCGCGCAGTGTGATCGGGTAGCAGATCCAAGGCACCGACAGGATGCAAGCGCCACCTCCCCTGCCCGACCAGGCCTTGCACGGTCTCCTCGATGATGCCGAGCAGCGCTTCGAGTTCGGCGTGCGGCCGGGCGAGGTTGTCGGTGGACAGCAAC
>JBMTHB010000111.1:0-5082 GCA_049435845.1 Candidatus Nanopelagicales bacterium
CGCGGCAGCGGCCGGACTACCCATCGCCTCCAGCCCAGCCAGTCGATGCGCGCGCCATTCGTCGGGATCGGTTCCATCGAGTCCGAACTTGGGGCTGGTGCACAGCAGTGTCAGCGTGCGTATTCGCTCGGGGATCCGCGCAGCGGTGTACTGCGCGATCATCCCGCCGAAACTCATACCCACCAGATCGACCGGCTCATCTGGACTGACCGTGTCGATGAAGGCGACCGCGGCATCGGCGTACGCATCGAATGACCTGGCGGTAACCGGTGCGGAAGCGCCGTAGCCGGGTGCGTCCCACGCCACGCACCGTCGGCTAGTGGAGAGACCCTCCAACTGGGGACGCCAGGCGGTCCGTCCACCGCCGAGACCATGGAGGAAGACCGCGGTGGGGCTCGAACCCACCTCGCGCCACGCGGTCGGGGAGGCGTCTACATCCCTCACGGACCGTCCCTCACGCTTCGAACGCTAGATCCAACGGCGCTTTTTTGTCAACGGCGTTGACAAAGCCGATGCGGTCGATCACGATCTCCCTATGACACCACCTGTTGCATCGCACGAGGGAACTCGAGCCCACACGGGAGCAGGTCGTCCCACCCGACTCAACGAGCGGGAGCAGAACGACATCGTCCAGATCGTGCGCGACCTCGGGCCAGCCATGCGCGAGCGCGCAGTCGACATCGACAAGAATGCGGTTTTCCCCTTCGACAATTTCGATGACTTCCGTCGCACCGGCCTGTTAGCTGTGTGCGTTCCCAAGGAGTACGGCGGCATGGGTGCGAGCTTCGCCGACTACGCGCGCGTCTCTGCGGAAATCGGTCGGTACTGCGGTTCGACCGCGTTGACGTTCAATATGCACAACGCGACCATGCTGTGGGCAGGTGAGGTCAGCGATCTGTTGGATATGACCCCCGAGGAGCGTGAAACGCATGAGCGACGCCGCGCTGAGATGTTCCGCGGTGTCGTCGAAGACGGTGAGATCCACTCCCAGCCATTCAGCGAGGGGCTCAACCCCGGGGCACTCGCTGGTGTAGCGACCAAGGCCGAGCCGGTCGAAGGCGGCTACCGGGTCACCGGCCGCAAGATTTTCGCCTCGCTGTCGGGTGCTGCCCATCGCTACAACGTCACGTGCCAGGTTCCGGGTGAGGAATTCCTGCGACTGTTGTCCGTGCGCTCGAATGCCGAAGGTGTGGAGATCGTCGACGACTGGGATCCCCTCGGCATGCGCGGCACGGTGTCGCGCACGTTGCTGTTGAAGGACGTGTTCGTGCCATTCGACGACGAGATCATGCCTGGCGGGATGTACGACCAGGCTGCCAACCGCTACCCCTACCTGTTCATGTCCTTGGCACCCAGTTACCTCGGCCTGACCCGTGGCATCTTGGACTTCACCCGCGAATACCTGCGCGGTGAGATGCCCGGTGCCGCCAAAGGAACCGGGCGGCGCGACAACCCCATCAAGCAGATGGGTTGGGCTGAAATGCAGATCAAGTACGAGCAGAGCAAGGCGATGCTCTATTCCGTTCTGGACATGGCCTTCTTGGATCCAGACGAGGACATGATGGTCAGCGCCTGGTCGGCGGTGAACGTTGTGATGGAGAACGCCAACGAAGTGGCGCGCACGGCCGTGCGGGTGTGCGGCGGTCAATCCATGCTCAAGCACCTGGCGCTGGAGCGCATGTACCGCGACTCGCGGCTGGGCTCGACGATGCTGCCGTGGAGTGGTGAAGTAACCCTGGAGCGGATCGGAAAGGCACGCCTATATGACTAATGGGTCTTTGAAGGGATCGGCGCACACCGATTCCTTCACAGCCGATCGGCTTCCCCCAGTCGATCAGTGGCCCGAATTGCTCTGGGATCTCCCGGAGTTGCAGTACGGCGCGAACGTCAACGCCGGCGCGGAGTTGCTCGATCGGACGATAGCTAACTTCGGTGGTGATCGGATCGCGATCATCGCGGATGATGGCACCTGGACCTACGAGCAGTTGCTGCGTGATGTGCAGTCAGTCGCCGCACTCTTGCGCGACGAAGGTGTAGTGCCGGGAAATCGCGTTCTGCTTCGCGGCCCGAACAACGGGCGTTTGGTTATCGCATGGCTTGCGGCGTTGCGGGTAGGCGCCGTGGTTGTAACGACGATTCCCCTGCTGCGGGCAACCGAGATCGACGCCATCAATGAGATGGCTAAACCCAGTGTGGCGATCGTCGATCACCGACTTCTTGAGGATTGGAACGTCAGCAGTTTCGCTGGAAGGACCATCTACTACGGCGATGGCACTCCGGACTCGATGGAAGTGCGGGCCGCCTCGGCCCGCTCGTCGTCGGAGCCGGTGATGACCGCGGCAACGGATGTCGCGTTGCTGGCGTACACCTCGGGCACCACGGGCCGACCCAAGGCGACGATGCACGCACATCGCGACGTGCTGGCCATCGCTGACACCTTCAGCGCACACGTCGTCAAGCCGACGTCGGACGATGTATTCAGTGGGAGCCCGCCCCTGGCTTTCACCTTCGGACTCGGTGGCCTGGTGGTCTTCCCGATGCGGATCGGCGCACGCACGGTGTTGCTCGAAGCCGGTGCGCCACCGAAACTGCTCGAGGCCATCGAAAGTCACGGCATCACATGTCTGTTCACCGCGCCCACGGCGTATCGGGCGATGCTGCCGCTGCTGGAGAACACCGATGTCTCGTGCCTTCGCCGGTGCGTGTCCGCGGGTGAGACGTTGCCCGAAGCGACCTGGCACGCGTGGAAGGAAGCAACGGGCATCGAACTGATCGACGGCATCGGCGCCACCGAGATGCTGCACATCTTCATCTCGGCTAGCGACGCCGATATCCGCCCCGGATTCACCGGTAAGGCGGTTCCCGGCTATCGAGCACAGGTCGTCGACGAGCAGATGAAGGCCGTCGGCCCCGGTACCCCCGGGCGGCTAGCCGTGCAAGGCCCTACGGGTTGTCGTTATCTGGACGACGAACGCCAGACGAATTACGTCAAGGCCGGGTGGAATCTCACCGGCGACATCTACGTCATGGACGACGACGGTTACTTCCGTTACGTGGCGCGCGCCGACGACATGATCGTCTCTAGTGGCTACAACATTGCGGCGCCGGAAGTCGAGAATTCGCTTCTGTCTCATCCCGCCGTTCAGGAGACCGCGGTCGTGGGCGTGCCCGACGCCGACCGCGGCATGCTCGTGGCGGCGTACGTGGTGCTCAGCCCCGGTTTCTCGCCGTCGGATCACCTTCGAGGCGAATTGCAGGATCATGTGAAGGCGACGATCGCGCCTTTCAAGTATCCGCGTGTTCTGGAGTTCGTTGACGCCCTACCCAAGACGGCGACGGGCAAGTTGCAACGATTCCGACTGAAATCGTGACAATCCGGAGACCCCGCCACGCCGCACGAGAACTAAAAGAACCGCACGGATTACGGCAAGTCGCTTGACTGCGTATATCTGATACAAGACAGTTTGCACGTTCGGTTTCGTGAGGAGAAGCCGGCTGCATTGAGAAAACGTGGAGGAAATATGTCCCAACGGGAGAATCTCCCCCGATCCGATCAGGCCCTGCAGCCTGGCGATCCAGAAACCAAATCGACGTCGCTAAGGAAGGGCACGCTCGGTCTGATCGGCATCGTGTTCTTCGTCGTCGCAGCGGCAGCACCGCTAGCCGGCATGACCGGTGCTTTCCCTGTCGCGATGGGGATTGGCGTGGGTGCCGGTGCCGCCGGCATGTACGTGGCTGTCGGCATCATCCTGCTGCTGTTCAGTGTCGGCTACGCGACGATGTCGCACTACGTCACCAACGCAGGTGCATTTTTCGCCTACGTTGGCCGCGGCCTGGGGATCAACTGGGGCGTGGCTTCAGCCTTCGCCTCGGTGGCTGCCTACATCGCGGTCATGTGGGCTGTTCTGGGCTTCATCTCAGGTCAGATGACATTTCAGATGGAGGCCAAGTTGGGCCTGTCGCTGCCGTGGTGGGTTTACGCATTCATCATGCTCGCCATCGTTTTCGCCCTGTCGGCCGCCTCGGTGGACATCGGCGCAAAGGTCCTTGGTGTGCTGTTGACCGTTGAACTCCTGGGACTGGTGGTCGTCGCGCTTGCGATCATCTTCCAAGGTGGCGGCCCAGACGGACTCGACTTCGGAGCGTCCTTCTCCCCAGCGTCCATCTTGGGGGAGGTTGTCCCTGGTGGTGTAGGCATCGCGTTCGCGTTCGCGTTAGCGTCGTTCATTGGTTTCGAGGCGACCGCGATCTACGGTGAGGAATCCAAGGATCCCAAGAAGACGGTTCCGCGGGCGACGTATACCTCGGTGCTTTTGATCACCGTGCTCTTCGGCGTCATCGGCTTCGGTCTGGTCTCTGGATTGGGTGCCACTGACATCCAGAACAAGGTCTTCGAAGTCACTGCAATCGACGGCGTTCCGCTGTCCGACCCATCGGCGATCCTGTTCGGACTCAGCACGGAATTCGTCGGTTCGTGGCTCACGGAGGCGTTCAGCTGGTTGATCCTGACGTCGCTGTTCGCTGCTCTGCTGGCATTCCAGAACAGCGCGGCTCGGTACTTCTTCGCGATGGGCCGCGCCGGAGTCCTCCCGAAGAAGCTCGATCGCACCAATGGGGCCCAGGCACCGATCACCGCTACCGCCTTGGTTACGGTCCTCGGTGTCATCATCACCGTCCTCGGCATGATTTTTGCCTGGGATCCGATTCTGAACATCTTCTACTGGTTCGGCGGCGTGGCAGTCATCGCGATCGTCCTCACCGAGATCATGGTGAGCATCGCGGTCATCGTCTATTTCGCACGTACCAAGGAGGACACCAGGCTGTGGCATACCAAGATCGCCCCGGTTCTGGCGATCATCGGCTTGTCGGTGGGTGAGTACCTACTAATGGCGCACTTCAACCTGTTCTCTGGAACCTCGTCTACTGAAGAGGCGAACGCCTGGGAGTTGAACACTCTGGGGTGGATCCTGGTGCTGCTGCCGTTCGCGATGTTCATCATCGGTCTCATCGTGGGCGTGGCTCGCAAGGGTAAGGAGAACTACGCCGCGGTGCACAACTTCGCTTCGTAGCACGAACTGGGAA
>JBMTHB010000112.1:0-5030 GCA_049435845.1 Candidatus Nanopelagicales bacterium
CAGCGAGTGCGATCTTGAGGGCATCGCCGAGCAGGAACGGAACCACACCCAAAGCCAGGGCGGTGGACCAGGGGACGTCGATCGCGAATTTCAGGTACGTGACGCCGATGGAGTAGATGACCAAGTTGCCGACGACCATCAATCCAGCGGTGCGCAGTGGCGTCAAGGTGGCGCCGCGCTCGGCAAGCCGGCCGACCACACCGGCAGCGACGATGAAGCCGAGGATGTAGCCGTAGCTGGCGCCGCCAGCACCGGAGCTGCCCGCCGAGAACCAGGGCACCCCAGCGCTGCCGGCAGCGGCGTAGACCACCATCGAGGCGACGCCTCGCCAGGTACCGAGAGCGGCGCCGACGAGGAGCACGGCGAAGGTCTGCAAGGTCAGGGGAACCGGGGTGAACGGCAGCGGGATGACGATCTGCGCAGTCACCCCGACGAAGGCTGCCCCGCCAAGGATCAACGCGAGGTTGGCCACGCGGCTGTGGGCGACCACGTCGGCGAGGACGCGGGGGGCAGGTGTAGCGATCGCCATGGACTCGACTCCTCCTAAGCAGGGACGTGCCAACACACGGTAGGCGTGCACCCTATCGCTGGACCCTCGGGGTTATCCTGATCTAGCAGCTCGAAGTGAAGGACGCAGGGGAAGGCGACCCTCGACTTCGGGAGGCGATATGACGGTCGTAGTCGATGTCCGGTCCGAATCCGGGCGCGATCACGCCGCGCATGCGCGCGGCGTTCTCTTCCTGCATTCCTGCCCATCTGCGGTGGCCCCGCATCTGGAGTGGGCGCTCGCCCGAGTCTTCGGCGCCAGCGTGGATGTCGATTGGGCACCCCAGCCGGTACTTCCCGGCCAGGTGCGTGCGGAAGTCATCTGGCATGGACCACGCGGCAGTGCATCGAAGGTGGCGAGCGCATTGGTCGCCTTCTCCACGGTGCGTTTCGAAGTGACGGAGGATCCGACCGCGGGAACTGAGGGCGAGCGTTACGCCGCGACCCCGAACCTGGGGCTGTTCCGGGCCACGATCGGAGTGCACGGCGACGTCCTCGTACACGAGGATCGACTGCGCAGTCTTCTCGCGGGTGCGCGGATCGCCGGGTCCGCCGCAGACGGCAGCGCGATCACCGAGGAGATCGATCGGCTGATCGGCACTCCATGGGACCACGAACTCGAGCCCTTCCGGATCGCGCACGAAGACTCGACAGTGCGTGTCCTGCACAAGGTGGTCTAGCAGGCGAGCGCCTGGGCGTATGCCTTCGATCGGTGGTTCACTCGGGAGCGGTGCGCCATGACCAGGCCGCGGCACCGAGGGCGATGAACACCGCGACCGCGTAGGCAATGTCGAGTGCCCCGACCTGATCGAGGAAAGCCGCCACGATGTTGGCGACCAGGACGACGACGACGAAGATCCGCGCGAGGCGCCCACGCAGACGCACGGCGATCGCCGCGAGGATGAGGAGACCCAAGTTCGCGGCCGTCAAAGTTCCCAGGAGCGCCAGGACGGCGGGACTAGTGCGCCCGAGTTGCGCCTCAGTCGAGACCGAGGCCGAGCCCAGGAAGAACCACCAGGCGGCGATGACCGCGATAGCGACCCACGCCACGGTGATGCGCTTGTCGTCGCGCACGCGACGGTCGGCCGGATACGGGGCGTCGGACTTAGGACGTCAGACGCTGCAGGTCATGTCCGTGCCGCAGCACATGGGCGACTTGATCTTGCCGTGCCCATTGGGGCACACCGAGATCTCAACACTGGTGCCGTCGTCCTTGACGAGGACGTCATCGACCAGGGGTGCGTCGCATGCACCACAGGAGGTATTGACCGACATGCCGCATGCTGCGCAGGTATAGAGAGCCATGTCGGGAATCTAGTCCAGGTGGTCTAGGACTTCCAGTTGTTTCGCTTGTGTGCTCCATCGCAGAACGGCTTGTCCTCGCTGAACCCACACCGACACAGATACACGGTCTCGGCTTCCTTGATCACGTTGCCATCGGCGTCCTTGACGATCACACCACCGGTGACCTGGTTGGGCCCGTCGGGCAGTGGGGTGATGACAACCTTGTCTTCGCTCATGCGCGCAGCATGGCAGGTCGCGATCGGGCACGCTCGTCGGAACCAGTACTCGATTTCCTCAGAGCAGGCCTTGCCGGGTGAGTCGGGTGAACGCCCAGTAGCCGGGCACCGTGGGGAGCCAGAAAGTGATGAGTCGGTAGAGGAGCACGGCGGACACCGCGGTGCCCGCATCCAGGCCGGCGGCGGTCAGACCGGCGGCGAGGGCGGCTTCCACGGCGCCGAGGCCACCGGGAGTGGGTGCTGCCTGACCGATGGTGGCACCGGCCAGGTAGACCACGGCAACAAGCGCGACGCTCATCGATCCTCCGAATGCGGCAACGGAGGAATACAGCACCGCGATGTAGGACAGGTTCAGCAGCAGGATGCCACCGATGCCCTCCGCCAATTTCGCCGGTCGCTGAGCGACGGTCACCAGCCGTGGCACGACCTCGCGGATCAGGGGTCGAACCCGCCGGGAAATCTCCCGTCGCACGCGAGGGATAGCAAGCAGCGCCAGAGCGAGCACGGCAACCGCTGCGACGATGATCACCGCGATGCGCGGTGGATCGAAGGTGAAGTCGGCCGCGGTTCCTGCGGCGATGCCGAAGCCCAACAGCAACAGGATGTGCACGATGAAGGTCATCACGCCCGAGACACCGACACTCGCTGCAGCGAGCGCGGGGTGGAGACCGGACTTCTGCAAGTAACGCACGTTGATCGCTATCGAACCGAGAGTGGGTGGCGAGACCAGAGTCGCGAAGTCACCGGCGATCTGCGCCTGGAGCGTGTGGGACAGCCGCAATCTCTCTGGAACGAATCCGGACAGCGACCAGGCCGAGCCAAGGTACGTGAGCAGGCTGAAGACGAACGCGGCGACGATCCAGCGCCAATCGGAATCGGTCACCAAGGTCGCGAGATCGACCTGGGCGAGTTGCGACAGCAGGACGTATGCCGCGATCGTGCCAACGACCACCAGGATCAACGTGCGCGGCTTGATCCGTTCGAATTGGATCGTCTCCTGATCAGCGCCCGGTCGGATCTCCACGAGTCGGTCCCGCAGAGCCACCAAGAGCCCCTTGTGCTTGCGCAGGTTCGTCCGGGTGGTGCGTGACAGCGCGACCGGCTGCAGTGCCGGTAGTGCGCGTCCGATGCCGGCGAGTCCCAACACCGTGCGACCGGTATCGACGGCGCGCACGGCATCGGTGAGCATCGCCAACGTGCACAGCAACTCCGCCACGTCGATGCGCATCGAGACGTCGCTGGCGGCCACGCCGCCGCTGTCATGTCCGAGCAGCCACACGGTTCCATCCGAGGCGCGCAGCAGGTGCTCGGCGGTGAGCGATCGGTGCGCGATCTGGTGCTGGTGGAGGGTCCGGATCGCTCGCCAGGCACCGAGCAGATCCTCATCGCTTACCTCGGGTAGCTCGGAGAAGGGAATGCCTTCGATGTGCTGGTAGGCCAACACGCACGAGTCCGGGCCGACCTCCGACGCCAGCAATAGACGTGGTTCCGGTGCACCTGCCGCTTCGCCCGCGTAGGAAACAAGAGCGGCATGCTCGAGGGCGCGACGCATGTTGAACGCGGAGTTGCCTGGCTCTTGGCGTAGTCGAAGCGACGTCCAGATCGCCCGTGCTAGCCCGGCGCCTTCCAGATCTCGATCCAGCACGGTGATCTGCAGGAGTTCCCCGCTGCGTGTGGTGGCGGTGTACCTGCGCCCACGGGATGTGGATTCCTGTGCGCGCAACATGGTGATCGGCAGACCACCTCGATCGAGCGCCTCGGCGACTTCGGCTCCACTGGGCCGCGTCGTTTGGATGCCGAACGCGTAGCGGACCGCCAGCCCGACCGCCCAGCCGATCGCCAGCGACGCTGCAAGACCGGCGATCGCCACCGTGGCACTGAGGAAGGCGACGATGACCAGGGAGCCCATGACCAGGGTGGACAGCACGTTCCACGGGCGGCGACTCATCAGTTGCGATGCCGTGATGAACGCCAGTAGTCCACCGAGAGTGGGGGACGTGGCGGCATTCGCCGGGTCGTTGGATCCGGTCAAGGCGACCAGGAGACGGGCGTCGCCGAACTCGGATACCAAGATCGATACCCCAGTGAGCACGACTGCGGCGACGAGCAATGCGACCAGGGCGTGGAATAACTGACGTACCCGTCGGCGCACGATGAGTGCGATCGCTCCGGCGATCGGCAGCAACAAAGTTCCTATGCCACCGATGACGTTGATGATCAGTACTACGACACTCGGCAGCAGTTGCGCGCCGCCTTCGAGGTCCTGTTCCAAGCCCGAAGTCGTACCCGTCGCGAACCAACCCAGGGCGATCGAACCACCGGTGATCGCCAAGGCGAGGGCCAGTCGCGCGAGATCCAGTGGACGACGCAGCCGACGCGGAATGACGCCGTCCTCGATGACGATCGTGCCGCTGGTCGTCACCCCGTCCAGGCCGTCGACGGCTCTACTCCCGCGAGGTGTGGATCCGGGCAACTGGGTGACGTCGGTCAGTCCCTCGGGACCGGTGAGGCCTTCGGCGTCGGCCAAGGCGTGGGCCCGGAGATCCTGCTCACCTGTGTCCGGTGCCGCGTCGGGCTCGATCGGGACCGGGAGGGGCCCGGCGATAGTGAACTCGGTGCGCAGCGTCGAAACCGGCTCGCTCGCCTCACCCGAGGACTCGGGAGCGGACGTCGGGTCCTCGCCCCGCGTGTCGTCGCTCACCGGTCGATCGTGTCACACCGCGGTGGTATCCATGGGGTGTGCGGGTGCGGTTGGACATGTCGGGTGTGCCCGCCGCGGCGGCGCCTCAACTCGACACCGAACAGCTGGAGGTGGTCGAGCACCGAGACGGCCCGCTTCTCGTCCTCGCCGGTCCGGGGACCGGCAAGACCACCACGATCGTGGAGTCGGTGGTGGCGCGGTTGCGCGATGGCGTGGATCCGGAGTCGATCCTGGTTCTCACCTTCGGTCGGCGTGCCGCCACC
>JBMTHB010000113.1:0-4976 GCA_049435845.1 Candidatus Nanopelagicales bacterium
AGCGCCTCGCGCGCCTGCCCTGCGCCGCGGAGGTCGCCCTGTCCATGCTGGTGCCGGTCGCTCTGCCGGTGGATGCCTCGACCGCCTACCGATATTGGTCCTACTGGAACGCTGATCCGGGTGCATCGCAGTGGAGATACGCGACCGAGGGCAGTGGGACCCATGTCCCCGTGGACGGATCGGTGGAGGGATGGCGTTTCGGTATCGCCGGAGATGAAAGCCGCATCTCCCCTGCCACGCTTCCTGACTTCACTTCCATCTGTGGACCGAGAACCGAATCCGGGGACTCCGAGCAACGAGACAGCAAACGAATCGCATTGGTCATCGACCCCGGGACGCCCGCCGAGGCGCCAGACGGTGAATCTCCCGGAACCCTCATCACATCGTGCGTCACCACGGCATCCGCGAGCACGGGCCTGCAGATCCTCCAGTCGGTGGCGGAGGTTCGCATGGAATCCGGCTTCGTGTGCGGTATCGACGGCTATCCGGTCCGCGAGTGCGCGCCGCTCGTGGACATCCCCGAACCGGTGGCGTCGATGGAGATCGTCGCTACTTCGGCGGTCGATCAACCTGCGGATGTCGCGCTCCCCGAGCCGCAACGCGCACCGGATACGGGCACGCCTTTGATCACAGCCGTCACGTTGTCGCTGCTGGCCCTCGCTGGTTTTGGGGTGTGGCGACATCGCCGGAGGGAGCGGGTATGACCGCAACACTGCCGGGCGCTGCACTACCCATGGAGGTGCCGACCGCATCGACCAGCAAGTTCTCCCCTTCGTATCGAGATAGATGGCTGCATCCGGTCGCCTGGTGGTCATGGGCAGCGGGCGTTGCCGTCGCAGCGACAGTGACGACCAACCCCCTACTTCTCATCGGACTGATGGTGGCCACCGGAGTAGTGGTCGAGTGTCGAAAGCCCGTCGCCCCGTGGGCGAGATCCTTCGCGTTCTTCGTCAAACTCGCACTCGTCATCCTGGCTATCCGCGTCCTGGCGCAGGTGTTGATCGGCGCCCCGGGAGGCACCGTCGAGGTTGCTGCGCTGCCCGGTCTGGCACTGCCGGAGTGGCTAGCCGGCGTTCGACTCGGCGGCGACGTCATGCTCGAGCCGCTCCTCGCGGCTCTGTACGACGGTCTCCGATTAGCAGCCATCGTGGTGGCCGTCGGTGCGGCCACTTCGCTGGCCTCGCCAGCCCGACTGTTGAAGTCGGTACCCGCGGCCGTCTACGAAGTGGGCGTGAGCATCGTCGTCGCCACCACGTTCCTACCGCAGTTGGTCAGCGATGTCGCACGCGTTCGCGGCAATCGCCGGCTGCGAGGTCGCCGGGAGAGCGGCATCCGAGGATTCGGTGCGGCGGCGATGCCGGTTCTCCATGGTGCGCTGGACCGTTCGATCACCCTCGCAGCAGCCATGGACTCCCGTGGATATGGACGGACGAGCTATCGATCGACCCGTGAGCGCCGCCTTTCCACCTTCACCTTGATCATCGGACTCCTCCTCGCAACGCTGGGTGTCTACGGATTGCTCGGTACCGGATCGGCCACGTGGTGGGGTCCGGTTCTCGTGATCACCGGTTTCGTGTGCACCTCGGCGAGCTTGGTCATCTCCGGCAGACGAAGCGTGCGCACTCGCTACCGACCCAACGTCTGGCACACCAGCGATGTGCTGACGGCTCTCACCGGTATCACCGTCGCCGCGCTCTTCACCGTGGCCGGGCTGATCCATCCGGACGTCATGGCCACGCCTACGTCGCCGCCCGCGTGGCCCACGCTTTCCATCGCAGCGATCGCGGGTGTTCTCGTGGCCGCCCTTCCGGCGATCATCACGCCACGACCTCCGAGAATCGCAGCGCGAGATCATCGGAGTGTGCGATGACCTATCACGAGATGACCGAAAACGAAGTGCCCGATGCCGCCATGATCGAGTTCGATCATGTGTCCCTTCGGTATGCAGCCGAGGACCCCGCCGTTCTCAGCGATGTGCATCTGACTATCTCGGAAGGTGAATTCGTCCTCGTCGTCGGATCGACCGGATCGGGAAAGAGCACATTCCTCGGAGCGATCAACGGACTCGTGCCGCACTTCACGGGTGGTCACCTGAACGGCGATGTTCGTGTCGCCGGACGATCCACATCGAACCATCGCCCACGCGACCTGGCCGACATCGTCGGAGTCGTTCCCCAAGATCCGATGGCGAGTTTCGTCACCGACACGGTCGAGGAGGAACTCGCCTACACGATGGAGTGCCTAGGCATAGCGCCGGAGGTGATGCGCCGTCGCGTGGAAGAGACCTTGGATCTGCTGGGTCTGGAGGACCTACGGCATCGCCCGTTGCGCACCTTGAGTGGCGGGCAGCGTCAACGGGTGGCGATCGGCGCAGTGCTGACGGCCCACCCGAAAGTGCTCGTCCTCGACGAACCGACCTCCGCACTCGATCCGGGTGCCGCTGAGGAGGTGCTAGCTGCCCTTCATCGACTCGTGCACGATCTGAGCATCACCGTGGTGCTCGCCGAGCATCGACTCGAGCGGGTCGTGCAGTACGCCGATCGGATCATCGGACTGAACGGACCGGGGCAGGCCCCGACCATCGGATATCCGGCCGACGTTCTCGCGACCACGACCATCGCACCGCCCGTCGTTCACCTCGCCCGCGTAGCCGGCTGGCAGCCGACCCCGGTGACCATCCGCGAAGCCCGCCGTCAAGCAGAACCCCTGCGTCGACTCCTGGCAGGTATGCGGCCCGCTGTGCGCGTCGTGCCCGATGGCTCGACACTCGCCAGCGTTCGCGGCCTAGTAGTCGAATACCCGGAGGTACTGGCGCTCTCTGGAGTCGACCTGGACATCCGTCGTGGCGAGATCGTCGCGCTCATGGGTCGCAACGGTGCAGGTAAGTCATCGCTTCTAGGCACCCTGGTCGGGTCCGGGCCTGCGCTGGCGGGCAGTGTGCTCGTCGACGGTCTAGATCCACGGTTGCTGCACGGACCGGAACTCGTGCGTCATGTGGGCCTCGTCCCGCAAGACTGCGGCGACCTACTGGAGGCGAGCACCGTGTTCGAGGAATGCATCGCATCCGACAAGGACGCGCGGTGCACACCGGGAGTGACCCGGGCGATCGTGGCACTCCTGGCACCGGAGATCTCCGATTCGACCCACCCCCGAGACCTCAGTGAAGGACAGCGCCTGCTGCTCGCACTCTCGATCATCGTGGCCGCCCGACCGGCACTGATCTGCCTGGACGAACCCACCCGCGGGCTGGACTACCACACCAAGCGAAGGTTGACCGAGATCATCATCGACTTGGCGGAAGCCGGACATGCCATTGCACTGGCCACCCACGATGTCGAATTGACCGCGGAGTTGGCGACCCGGGTGGTGATCCTCGCCGATGGCGAGATCGTCGCGGACGGTCCGACCTCGGACGTCACGACATCCTCTCCGATGTTCGCGCCACAGGTCGCGAAGGTCTTGGCTCCGCAAACCTGGCTCACCGTCGACCAGGTTCGCACCGCACTCAACACCGTTGACCAGGCGGGCACCGCATGAGCCTGAACACGTCGCTTCGCACTCCGCGAGCCTTGCCGATGGGTATGCGATCGATCCTCGCCATAGCGTTCGCGAGCGCCGTGGGCATCGTCGCGTTCGGGTGGCCGTTCCTCGCTGCGCCGGGATCCACCCTCGTCGCCCATGCTGACGACGCGCCCTTGATATTCGCCGTGCTGCTGCCGATCATCCTGCTGGTTGTGCTGGCGCAGTTCGCGGACGGCGCGATGGATGCGAAATCGGTAGCGCTCCTGGGAGTCTTGGCCGCGGTCATCGCCGCACTGCGGCCACTGGGCGCCGGCGTGGCCGGCATAGAGCCGATCTGGGCGATCCTCATCCTGGGTGGATTCGCACTGGGTCCGGGCTTCGGGTTCGTCCTGGGTGCTGTCTCGTTGCTCGCGTCGGCTCTCGTCACAGGAGGCGTCGGTCCGTGGCTGCCGTTCCAGATGTTCGCGGCGGCATGGATCGGACTGGGGGCGGGTTTGCTCGCGAGCATGCCGATCGTGCGGCGCTCGACCGCTGGCCATCCGTGGCGTGAAGTTCTGATCGTCGCCGGGTATGCCATGGTCGCTGCGATCGGTTACGGCTTCGCGCTGAACTTGTGGTTCTGGCCGTTCACCGTCGACCTGGCACCGCAGATCGCGTTCACAGCAGGGGCCCCCGTCGTCGAGAACCTCCTCGCGTGGTTGCGCTTCACCTTGATCACCTCGCTCGGCTTCGACGTCCCTCGCGCACTGCTCGCTGCCGGCCTCATCGTGATCGCCGGTCGCGGCATCTTGATCGCCTTGCGACGCGCCAGCCGGAAAGCGGCCTTCGATGCACCGATTTCCTTCGACCGCGCATCCGGCACCACCGCGTCGAGCGCCCCGCCTCTCCCCTAACCGGCGCCGTCCGTCGACTTCAGCAAGGCACGGGTCACCGGCGGTGTGAAGGCGAGTAATAGGCCGACCGCGGCGGCAACGAGTAATCCCACGGCAACCTGGCGTGTCCAGGAGTCCGGTGCCGTCAGTAGCGGCACACCCACCACCAAGGCCAGGAGTTGGGCAACGACGAACGGCGCCCGGGCACCGTACTTCGCACCCCACCAGCCGCGTGCGACCAGCAGCAATCCGATCCCCAGCGCAGCGAAGATGGCGATCTGCAGCACCAGTGCCGGAAGGTTCGACACCTCCGCCGGTCCGGTCAGGCCCACCGTGAGTCCCTGCACGATGTCGTAGATCGCATACCCGATCAAGCCGACTCCTTGGCTCGCAGCGATGGCCGCCAATACGACGAGAATCGGATGTCGGCGTTCGATCACGCCTGCGAGCCTAGATCTAGGCTCGGCGCCATGCGGGCCCTCTTGGTGGTCAACCCTCGAGCCACCACGACATCCACCGCGACCGCAGATGTGATCGTCGGAGCGTTGGCCCACGAGCTCGACCTCGAGGTGACCTTCACCA
>JBMTHB010000114.1:0-4962 GCA_049435845.1 Candidatus Nanopelagicales bacterium
GCCCCTCGTGCTGTTTGCGCAATACCTCGACCGCTACGCCATTACGCCGCAACACATCGGCCGTCCCCTGAGTGGCCAGGATCGTGAAGCCTAGATCGGACAGTTGCTTGATAGGCAGCACAGCTGCGCGCTTATCACGGTTGGCCAGAGATACGAAGGCGGTGCCGCGCATGGGAAGTCCGCCCGCGAACGCCGCTTCCTGTGACTTGGCGAAGGCGACCCCGAAGGAATCATCGATGCCCATGACTTCCCCGGTAGAACGCATCTCCGGACCCAGGACCGAGTCCACACCGTGGAACCTGCCGAACGGCAGCACCGCCTCTTTGACAGCGATGGCACTTCCCACCGGAAGCGTTCCGCCATCGCCCGAGGCCGGCAGCAGACCCTCCTCGCGCAGTTGCCGGATGCTCGCGCCGACCATGATCCGAGCGGCTGCCTTGGCAACTTGAACCCCGGTGGCCTTGGACACGAACGGCACGGTGCGCGAGGCCCGCGGGTTGGCCTCCAGGACGTAGAGGGTGTCCGAGGCGAGGGCGAATTGGACGTTGAGCAGGCCGCGTACACCCACGCCCCGGGCGATGGCGAGGGTCGATTCGCGGATTCGTTCGATGTCCGAGGCACCCAAGGTGATCGGGGGTAACGCGCAGGCGGAATCACCGGAGTGGATACCTGCTTCCTCGATGTGCTCCATGACACCGGCGAGGTACAGATCCTCACCGTCGTACAGCGCATCGACATCGATCTCGATCGCATCGTCGAGAAACCGATCGACCAGCACCGGGTGCTCACTCGTGATGTCCGTCGAGCGTTGCAGGTAGTCGGCGAGCATGGCGTCGTCGTAGACGATCTCCATTCCGCGCCCACCGAGGACGTAACTGGGACGAACCAGCACCGGATACCCCACCCGGGCTGCGATGGCTTGGGCCTCATCGAAGGAACGCGCCGTGCCGTGATCCGGGGCGGGCAGGCCTGCCTGCTGCAGCACGCGGCCGAATGCACCGCGTTCCTCCGCTAAGTGGATCGCCTCCGGACTCGTGCCGACGATCGGCACACCCGCATCGGCGAGACGTCGAGCAAGCCCGAGTGGCGTTTGCCCACCGAGTTGGACGATCACACCGACCACTCGACCGCGCTGTTGTTCGGCGTGCACCACTTCCAGGACGTCCTCGCACGTCAACGGCTCGAAGTACAAGCGATCGGAAGTGTCGTAATCGGTGGAAACAGTTTCGGGGTTGCAGTTGATCATGATGGTCTCGAAGCCGGCATCGGCGAGGGCGAGAGCGGCATGCACGCAGGAATAGTCGAATTCGATGCCCTGCCCGATGCGATTGGGCCCCGATCCCAGGATGATGACCTTGTCCCGATCGCTCGGCTGCGCCTCGTCCTCTTCGTCGTAGGAGGAGTAGTGATAGGGAGTGGCAGCCTCGAATTCCGCAGCACACGTATCAACGGTCTTGTAGACCGGTCGGATCCCCCACGAATGGCGTAACTCGCGAACCTCGTCCTCGGTCAATCCCCGCAAGGAACCGATCTGCTCGTCGCTGAAACCCATCTGCTTAGCCTCGAACACAAGCGCGCGATCCAAGGCTTGCGCAGCGGCGATCGCGTCGGCCATCTCGTTTATCTGGGCGATCTGATCGAGGAACCACGGGTCGATACCGGTGGCTTCATGGACCGCATCGATGCCCGCCCCGGCCCACAACGCTTGCTGCACTTGCACCAGGCGTCCATCGTGCGGGCGAGCCATCTCGTCGAGCAACTCGCGGACGTTCACGGCTGTGCGATCCCCACCGCGGATTCCCGGCCAGGAGAAGACAGCTGACGGGCGCTCCATCGATCGCAGTGCCTTCTGCAGAGCTTCGGGGAAACTTCGTCCGATGGCCATCGCCTCACCCACGCTCTTCATCGTGGTGGTCAACGTGGTGTCGGCTCCCGGGAACTTCTCGAAGGCGAAGCGCGGGACCTTCACCACGATGTAGTCCAATGTCGGCTCGAAGGATGCCGGTGTCTCCTGCGTGATGTCGTTGGGGATCTCGTCGAGGGTGTAGCCGATCGCCAGACGTGCCGCGATCTTCGCAATCGGGAAACCGGTCGCTTTGGAAGCCAGCGCGGAGGACCGGGAGACGCGCGGGTTCATCTCGATGACGATCATCCGACCATCGTCGGGGTTGATGGCGAATTGGATGTTGCACCCACCGGTATCGACACCGACCGCCCTGATGATGTCGATGCCTACATCGCGCATGTGCTGGTATTCCCGATCGGTCAAGGTCAATGCCGGAGCCACCGTGATCGAGTCGCCGGTGTGCACGCCCATCGGATCGAGATTCTCGATCGAGCACACGACCACGACGTTGTCGTTGCGGTCGCGCATGAGTTCGAGTTCGTATTCCTTCCACCCGATGATGGATTCCTCCAGTAGCACCTCGGTGGTGGGGCTGGCCTGCAGCCCGGCGCCGGCGATCCGGGCGAGGTCCGTGGAGTCGTAGGCGATGCCCGAACCCGCCCCGCCCATCGTGAAGGACGGGCGCACGACCACGGGGTAGCCGAGTTCCTCGGTGGCGGAGAAGCACTCATCGAGCGTGTGGCAGATGATCGATCGCGCGCTTTCCCCACCGATCGATTCGACGATTGCGCGGAACTTCTCCCGATTCTCACCACGCTCGATGGCATCGACGTCCGCGCCGATGAGTTCCACGCCGTATTCGGCCAAGATGCCCCGGTTGTGCAAGGCGATGGCGGTATTCAACGCGGTCTGACCGCCGAGGGTCGGTAGCAGCGCATCGGGGCGTTCCTTCGCGATGATCCGTTCCACATATTCGGGTGTGATCGGCTCCACGTAGGTGGCATCGGCGAATTCCGGATCCGTCATGATCGTCGCCGGGTTCGAGTTCACCAGAACCACCCGAAGACCCTCGGCCTTCAGGACCCGACAGGCTTGAGTACCCGAGTAGTCGAACTCGCACGCTTGGCCGATGACGATCGGTCCGGATCCGATCACCATCACAGACGAGATGTCCGAACGCTTGGGCATCAGCGAGCACCACCGCGGTGCTTGACGATCGCGTCGGCGAACCGGTCGAACAGATACGCCGCATCGTGCGGACCTGCCGCCGCCTCCGGGTGGTACTGCACGCTGAAGGCAGATCCGTCTACCAACTCCAAGCCTTCGACGACTCCGTCATTGAGGCACACATGGGAGACGCGTGCCTTGCCGAACGGAGTATCGAATTCCTGCCCTACCGGCGCCTGCACGGCGAATCCGTGATTGTGGGCGGTGACTTCCACTTTCCCGGTGGCGAGGTCCTGCACCGGTTGGTTGATCCCCCGATGCCCGAATCGCAACTTGTAGGTGGGCAGTCCGAGCGCGCGCCCGAGGATCTGATTGCCGAAGCAGATCCCGAAGATCGGGATCCCGGCCGTCAACGCATCGGTCATGAGCGCCACCGCATGGTCGGCAGCCGCCGGATCCCCAGGTCCGTTGGAGAAGAACACACCGTCGGGCTGCAACGCGACGATGTCCGCCCACCTCACCGATGCCGGTACGACGTGGACCTTCATGCCCCGTTCGGCCATGCGCGTCGGGGTCATCGACTTGATACCGAGATCGACCGCGACGACGGTGGCGGTCTGCTCACCGATCGCGTCGATCGTGTAGGGGGTGTGTGTGGTGACGTCGGTGGTGAGGTTCGCCCCGAGCATTCCCGGACTGGATCGCACCACGGCAAGCAGTTCTTCGGGCGAACGTTGCGCAGCGTCACCACTGAATATGCCCACCCGCATGGCTCCGGCCTCGCGCAAGTGACGGGTGAGCGCACGGGTGTCGACGCCGGAGATCCCGACGATGCCGTTCGCGCGAAGTTCGTCGTCGAGGCTTCGACGAGACCGCCAATTGGAGGAGATCCGCGAGGGATTGCGCACGACGTAGCCCGCAACCCAGATCCGATCGGATTCCGGATCCTCGTCGTTGACTCCGGTGTTGCCGATGTGCGGTGCCGTCATGATCACGACCTGCCCGTGGTACGACGGATCCGTCAGGGTCTCCTGGTAACCGGTCATTCCAGTGGAGAAGACGGCCTCGCCCACCGTCTGACCTACCGCACCGTAGGCGCGTCCGCACATGCGCCGGCCGTCCTCCAGGACGAGCAGTGCCGGTTCGCGATCGTTCACCGCGCTCCACCCCCCGCCGGGCCACTCTCGGCCAGGCCGGGAAAACGCGTCATGAGCCCATCCAACAAGGTGCGGTGGTCGGCACTGTCATCTGCCCGGAAGCCGGTGTCCACCACGGCCTCGCCGAGCTGCCAGGCCACCACGATCACACTGTCCTTGGCGCGCACCGTGCCGGCGACGCCCCGATCTGTGCGCACCGCGCGGATGTCCTTCGCGGGAATCAGGAAAGACGGTGCGCCGTCGCGAAACAGCACGACGCCCCCCGGGGTCACGGACACCCGAGCACGACTGCGCACCCCCATACCGTGGACCGCGATCCGATCCAGCCAATCGCCGGCGATCGAGGTGCCTAGATACAGCCCAGCAACACCGTCCAGGTTCGGATCGCCGTGCACGAGTTGCGGGGCCGGGATATCCGATTGACGTCGCTGCCGTGATCGCCATCCGCGGTACATCGCCCACAACACGAGCGCGATGACTGCGACCATCACGCCCACCAGTACCAGGCGCAGGGGCCAACTGGTCACCGGCGCCTGTTCGGTGAATTCGGTCGCGAACAGCGCAGTCGTGATGCTCACTGCAGTTCCCCCTCGCGCACAGTGACCCGACCGCGGTAGACGACGTGTCGCATGGCTCCGGGCAGGCTCAGTCCTACGAACGGACTGTTGCGGCTGCGTGAGGACAGGGTCTCCGCGGTGACCGATCTCGGGCTGCGCGGATCCCAGACGGCGATGTGGGCCGGCTCACCCACCTCGAGCGGTCGACCTTGATCGGCCACCTGGCCGATGCGAG
>JBMTHB010000115.1:0-4952 GCA_049435845.1 Candidatus Nanopelagicales bacterium
CGGAGGAATTTGCTGCCTCCGCCGGCATTCTGGGAGTGGATCGGGTCATCCAGCTGGGGTACCCGGACTCCGGCCTCCATGGAGACGTTGCGAACGGCTTCTCCACCGTGGATGTGGACACGGTTGCTCGCACTATCGCCGACGTGATCCGCGATGAGCGCGCCGACATCGTGGTCGGTTACGACGCATCCGGTGGCTACGGCCATCCCGACCACATCCACGTGCATCACAGTGTCCGAGCTGCCGCCCACGACACGGGCGCGCGATTGTTCGAGGCCACTTTGCCCCGCGAACCCATCGCGCGCGCGGTGCACCTCGCGGCGCGGTTCCACCTGACCCCCGCGGGTTTCGATCCCCACGAATTCGATCTCGCGTGGACACCGCGAGCGGCGATCACCCACCGGGTGAACGTGCGTCCCTACGTGCATCTGAAGCGTGCCGCGCAGGCCGCGCACGCATCGCAAGCCAGCGCCGATGGCGGCGTGCGCACCCTGCAGGTGCTCGCCAAACTGCCCGCCCCCGTCGCCCGAGTGCTCCTTGGCACCGAGTACTACGTGGCAGTCACGTAGGAGGCGACCTCGTCCGCAAGGTCGGGGGCGCCGGCGTCCAGCCATCGGATTCTGGCGTCCTTGCCGAACCAGCGCTGCTGCCGCCGTGCGAATCTGCGGGTGTCGTCGACGGTCTGCTGGCGGGCCTGCGCTTCGTCGATCTCGCCAGCCAGGTAACGCAGCACCGGGCCATAGCCCAAGGCTGCGCCAGCCGTGGGGACGCCATCGAGCCCACGGTCGCGAAGGGCGCGCACTTCCTCGACGAATCCATCAGCCCACATGCGATCCACTCGTGCCGCGATGCGCGCATCGAGTTCAGCGCGGTGGATTCGCAGTCCTATGCGGACGGTGGGATATCGATCGACCGGATCGGGCAGGCGGGCGATGAAGTTATCGCCGGTCAGCTCGTTCACCTCGAGCGCACGGACGACGCGTCGGCCGTTGTTGACCTCTATGGCCGCCGCCGCCTGCGGATCGCGCTCCGCCAGTTCGGCGTGCAAGGCCGGTGCCCCGATGTCCTGGAGCCTGCTCTCCCAGAACTCACGAACTCGGGCGTCCGTGGCGGGAAAGTCCATCTCCTCCAGCACCGCCCGGACATAAAGCCCGCTGCCGCCGACGACGATCGGCGTTCTGCCGTTGTCGAGGACAGCGTCGATGGCGACTCGAGCTGCGTCGCGGAACTCCACCACACTCACCGCATGGTCGATATCCCACATATCGAGCATGTGGTGGTGCACCCCGGCTTGGTCATCCGCCGTGGGCGTGGCGGTCCCGATGTCCATACCGCGGTAAGCCTGCATGGAGTCGGTCCCGACGATCTCCCCATCCAGCAGCTGCGCCACTTGGACGGCGAGTGCGCTCTTGCCCGATGCCGTGGGCCCGACGATCGCGAGGACCGTCATGGGGAGGGGACGCCGATACCGGGCATCCCCAAGGACACGCCTGCACCGACTGCGGCACCGTTGTCAGGAAAGTTGTCAGGAACGTTGTCAGAAACGTTGGCAGCGTCGCGCCCGCCCCGATACTGGATCTCGAGTAGCTCGTCGGCTACCAGATGGTGCGGCGCGGCGTAGGTGACGCAGGCGCGGACCAGATCGCCCGGGAGTGGCAAGGCTGCGTCACCGATATCCACATGCACAAGGCGGTTATCGCGGGCGCGGCCACTGATGCGGGAAGTGGTCTGGTCCTTGCGACCCTCGCCCGCCGCGACCAACACCTCCACGTCGGTGCCGAGCAGCGCCTTGTTCTCCTGCCACGCGATGTCGTTGACGACTGCCACGAGCCGCTCGTAGCGATCCTGGACTATCGATGGATCGATCTGGTCGGGGAGTTCGGCGGCGGGTGTCCCCGGACGCTTGGAGTACTGGAAGGTGAACGCGCTCGCGAATCGAGCCGACTGCACCACATCTAGTGTCGCCTCGAAGTCCTCCTCGCTCTCACCCGGGAATCCGACGATGACGTCCGTGGTGATCGCGGCGTCGGGAAGTCGATCGCGTACCCGCTCGATGATCCCGAGGTAACGATCACTGCGATAGGACCGGCGCATCGCTTGCAGGATCCGATCCGATCCGGACTGCAGCGGCATATGCAGATGCGGCATCACGTTGTGCGTGGTGGCCATGGCGTCGATGACATCGTCGGTGAAGTCGCGCGGATGCGGGCTGGTGAATCGAACGCGCTCCAACCCCGGAATATCCCCGCACGCCCGCAGCAGATCGGCGAAGGCGCCACGGTCACCGAACTCAACCCCGTAGGCGTTCACGTTCTGGCCGAGCAAGGTGACCTCCACCACGCCGTCAAGAACCAGCGCTTGGATTTCGGCCAGGATGTCGCCGGGTCGGCGGTCCTTCTCCTTGCCGCGCAGCGACGGGACGATGCAGAACGTGCAGGTGTTGTTGCAGCCGACACTGATGGATACCCATGCTGAGTGCGCGGAGTCCCGTCGCGATGGCAGCATCGACGGGAACTCCTCGAGCGCCTCCTTGATCTCCACCTGGGCTTCACGTGCTATCCGGGCACGCTCGAGCAGCACCGGAAGGCTGCCGATGTTGTGCGTGCCGAAGACGACGTCCACCCAGGGCGCCTTCTCGACGATGGTTCCGCGATCCTTCTGCGCGAGACAACCCCCCACGGCGATCTGCATGTCGGGGTGCTCACGCTTGATGGGCGCGAGATGGGACAGGTTCCCGTACAGCCGATTGTCCGCGTTCTCGCGCACCGCACAGGTATTGAAAACGACGACGTCGGCTTGCCCGCCATCGGCCACCGGCACGAGCCCCGCCTGCTCGAGCAGCCCAGTCAGTCGCTCGGAATCGTGCACGTTCATCTGGCACCCGTAGGTGCGAACCTGGTACGTGCGCTGCTCGATGGCGGACACACCTCGAAGTGTAGGCAGCGCAAAGCACCGGCCTCGCCCCCTGCTCGGGCCTACTCTCCGAGGATGACCAAGCGCATGCGGCTCATCGCGCTGATCATCATCCTCAACGCCGCGCTTCTGCTCCCCGCCGCGCTCTTGCCGACTGCAACCTTCGATACCGCGGGAGGCCTGTACTCCCTGGGAGCCCTGGCCATCGTGTTCATCAGCTACGCACGCGGCTTCCGAGCCGGTCTGCTGTCCTCGCTCGTCGTGGGCGCGGGAGCAGCGTTGGCCATGACGGCATCCTCGATCACGGTTTTCGGTGTGATGGTAATGGTCCTCGCCGCGCTTGGTCAGGGAATCACGGCCCGTCACGGGCTTCAGCGCATCACCATCTTGGTGCCGATCACGATGGCTTTCGTCGTCAGCGAACCGCCTACGAGCGGTCTGCTCTCGACTCCCCTCACCTTCGGACTAGTGCTGGCCGCCTTCGGGTGTCTGATCACACTCGCCGTGGGCTTGGTGAATCGCGGAACCCCGCATGCGGAACAACAAACGGCGATGTCCACCTCACGCGCAGCCGCCTACGCGACGCTGCTCGCCGTCACCACGCTGGCGACGACGACCATCGCGCTCACGAACGGCTGGGGGCACGCAGGTGGGTGGCTGATCATGACGCCGTTTATCGTGATTCAGCCCTATGTGCAGGACGGCTGGCGCAAGGCGCTCGCACGGGCAGCAGGCACGATTGTCGGTTTCGGCATAGCCGCGGCGCTTGCCTCGTTCATCGACTCCCCCCTCGTGTTGACCGTCGCCGGCTTCGCCTTCGCCACGGCCGCCATCTACGCGATGGTCAAGAAGTGGCACTACGCGCTCTACGCGACGTTCTTGACACCGGCGATCGTGCTACTGGAAAGCGGCGGCCGATCCGTGACCGAACTCGCGGACAAGCGCCTGGAGGCGACTTTGATCGCGGTGGGGCTATCGCTGATCGCGATGGCCCTGGCGATTCCCATCTATCGCGCACAGGCACGCAAGCTCGGGCTCGACAAGTACTAGAGCCGGTACTGCGGCAGCGTCAGACCGACACCGGCTGCTTGACGGCATCGGGATCGGAGTCGTCAGCGACCTCGTCCTCACCCGGCTCGATATTGACCGTCGGCAGGATCCGATCCAGCCACCCCGGAAGCCACCAGTTCGCCTTGCCGAAGATGCTCATCAAGCTCGGCACCAAGACCAAGCGCACCACGAACGCGTCGATGAGCACCGCGGATGCCAATGCCACTCCGAACAGCTTGATGATGGCGTCGGTGCTGGGCACGAACGCCAGGAACACGCTTGACATGATCAGTGCGGCGATCACCACCACGCGTCCGGAACCAGCCAAGCCACGTCGGATGCTGGTCAGGTTGTCCTGGGTGCGCATCCACTCTTCTTGCATGCGCGACACCAGGAACACCTGGTAGTCCATGGACAGTCCGAAGAGTATGGCGAACACCATGATCGGCACGAACGGGAAGATCGGCCCGGTACTGGTCACGCCGATGAGTTCGGCGAACCATCCCCACTGGAAGACCGCCACCGAGATGCCCATCGCGGCGCCCAAGCTGAGCAGCGAGGTCAGCGCACCGGTGAGCGGCACGAGTATCGAGTGGAACAAGATCACCAATGCCACGAAGCCCAAGCCGACCACGACGGCCAGGAACACCGGTAGTGCATCGGTGAGCACGGTGGTGAAGTCCTGTGTGATGGCCTGGGTTCCGCCTACGTACAACTGTGCGCCGGTAGCCTGCTCTAACGCCGGATTGACCTCGTCTCGCAGTGTGCTGAGCAGTTGCGCGGTCGCTTCGTCTTGCGGCGCACTCGCCGGGTACACGGCAATGGCCTGCACCGTGGACGGAGCCTCACCCGCGCCAGCAGCTGTCTGCGCGGCCGCCAGTTTCCCGATGATCGGCAGGGTCTCGATGGACGGCGAGGTGCCCGCGACTCCGGGTGCCTGCGACAGTCCGGCGACGATCGGCGCGTATGCCTGGGGGTCGGACACGCCT
>JBMTHB010000116.1:0-4862 GCA_049435845.1 Candidatus Nanopelagicales bacterium
TCAGGTCCGCCTGCGAGGAGTCGAACATGTTGACGTACCACTGGCCTGGTGAGCCGTCCGCCTCGGTGATCCGTGTCCATGCCGGGCCGGTGAAGAGGCTGATCCAGTTGGTCGGCGGCTCGTCGTGGTGCGTTCCCCTGCCCGGACGGACGATGTATCGACCGGCGAGCTTGTCCCACTCCGGGGAGTCGGGAGCAGAGTGCAGGAGATCGTGGAACCAGCGATACTCGCTGCTGGTGTGGTTGGGCACCACGTCCATGATCACGCGTAGACCCCGAGCGTGGGCCTGTTCGATGAGCTGGTCGATGTCCGCCAGGGAGCCCAGCCGGTCGTCCACGTTCCGGAAGTCGGCGACGTCGTATCCCCCGTCGTGCAGCGGGGAGGGATAGAACGGGGAGATCCACACCGCGTCGACGCCCAGGTCGACGAGGTAGTCCAGGCGATCGACGATGCCGGGCAGATCGCCGATGCCGTCCCCGTTGGAGTCGGCGAAACTGCGGGGATAGACCTGGTAGACGACGGCGTCACGCCACCAGGCGCGCGGTCGCCTGTAAGCGCATACATCCACGGGCGCACTCACTTTGCCTCCGGGTCATCGGGTGATCAATCGGTGGGTTCAGCGTCGAAAATCTGGCCCGCGGGCGGATTCTCGGGCAACTCCTCGGCCCTATTCTGCAGACCGAAAGCCGCGCCCTGCAGATACTGCCACAGCACGGCGTCCTGCTCGGGGGGCAGACCCTGGTCATCCAGGGCAGCCCGCATGTGGGTCAGCCAACGATCCCGTGCCCGCGCATCGATCGGAAAGGCTGCGTGCCGCATGCGAAGCCTCGGGTGCCCGCGCTGATCGCTGTAGTCGGTGGGGCCTCCCCAGTACTGCTCCAAGAACGCGCGCAGTCGCCACCGCGCTGCATCCAGATCCCCCGGCGGGTACATCGGACGCAGTACGTCGTCGTCGGACACCCTGGAATAGAAGGAATCGACCAAAGCCACGAAGAAGGCCTGACCGCCGAACTGCTCATAGGGCGTCGGCTGGTCCGTCTGAGCCGAAGTCACGCCTCGATTGTGTCCGATACCCGCGCCGGCGACGACGCCCGGGCGCTCGAACCGGCCTCGGCCCGCTCGACGATGTGCCGGACCATGGGCGGGAAGACGAATGCATGGAATGGCGCAACCGACCACCAGTACGCGTGTCCGGCGAGACCCCGCGGCCAGTAGACCGCGCGCTGGGTCAGTCGCGAACCGTCGCCGTCGCGAGGTTCCACCTTGAATTCCAGCCAGGCGCGACCCGGCATCTTCATCTCCGCGCGCAGGCGCAGCAGACGCGGCGGAAGACGCTCTTCCACGCGCCAGAAATCGACGACGTCGCCGACCATGACGGTGTGCGGATCACGTCGGCCACGACGCAGACCCACCCCGCCGACCGCGCGATCGATCAGGCCACGCGCTTCCCACAACAGACTCGAGGAGTACCAGCCGTTCTCGCCGCCGATGCACTCCACCGCGGCCCACAGTTCCTCCGGACTCGCAGTGGTCTCCACTGTGCGCACGTCCGTGTGCAGCGACCCGCCGGCCCACTCCGGATCACCCGGCAGCGGCTCACTCGGCGCACCAGGTGTCGAAGCACCCGTCCACCGCGTGGCGACGTTCGCCTCGCGGATCCGCGTCAACGCCAACTCCACAGCACGATCGAAAGTGACCAGACCCTCGGGCGGATCGGGAATCCACTGCGCTATGTCGTGCTCGTGACATACCGCCGGATGCTTGAGCGAACGCACGAGCGGGCGAGCGATCGAGCGGGGGACGGGCGTGACCAAACCGACCCAGTGGCTCGATAGTTGAGGGCTGAGCAGGTTGATCGGCAGGATGATGCGCGGTGTCAGGCCGGCGACGGCGGCGTACCTTTGCATCATCTGCTGATAGGTGAGGACCTCCGGTCCACCGATGTCGAATGCTCGGTTCACCTCCGCCGGCAGGTCCGCTGCGCGAACCAAATAGCGCAGCACATCCCGGATAGCGATGGGTTGGGTCTTGGTGCGAACCCAGCGCGGGGTGATCATGGCGGGCAGGCGTTCGGTCAGGTAGCGCAGCATCTCGAAAGACGCCGACCCCGATCCGATGATCACCGCCGCCCGCAGTTCGACAGTAGGAATGCCCGACTCGCGAAGGATCTGTCCGACGCTCACCCGTGACCGCATGTGCGGGGACATGTCCGCGATCGGAACATCGGGAGCCAAGCCACCGAGGTAGACGATGCGGCGCAAGCGGCTGTCCTTGGCTGCATCGGCGAAGGTGCGTGCCATCGAAGTCTCCGCGGCCTCGAGTCGCGGGCCCTCCTGCAGCGAGTGCATCAGGTAGTAGGCGACATCCATCCCCTCGAGTGCCCGCGATACCGCGTCCGGATCCATGGCGTCGCCATGGGCGACCTCGATCTGATCCGCCCAGGGGAAGTCGCGAAGCTTCTCCGGGGATCGGGCCAACACCCGTACCGAATGCCCCTTGTTCAGCAGCTCCCGGACGAGTCGACCCCCGACGTATCCGGTGGCCCCGGTGACCAGGCAGCGCAGACTCACGCCGTTAGTCTCGCGCGGATTCGACCCGGTCGCGACTTTTGCAGGCGAGGGCAGTTAGGGCTGGGGGTCCTTCTGGGTATCGATGCTCGGATCGTTGTCTCGGGCATGGCCGGTGGCGAAATCGGGTGCGACGCGGACCGGCTCTTGGGAGTGAGGGGCGCGAGGGGTCGATGCGGTGGATGCGCCGGCCTGGATGGTGCGTACCTGCAATCCGTCGTAGGGGATCACGATGCCCGCCTCGTCCAAAGCCTCCTTCATCTTCTGTCGGATGATGCGTCCGGCGTACCACTGGTTGCCATTGGGCACGATCTTGGTGTTGACGCGGACGATCACGGCTGTGGCTGTCAGTTCGGTGATCGCGGAATACGTGGGATTGCCGAGCAGAATTCCGTTGTATTGGGGGTCTTCGCCCATTTGCTTGCCGGCGACGTCGATGACCTGCTGCACCTTGGCGAGATCCTCGTCGTAGGGGACGGGGATCTCCAGAAGCGAATACGTCCAGCCCTGCGATTGGTTGGCGACGTAGTTGATGGTGCCATTGCGCACGTACCAGACCACCCCCCAGAAGTCTCGAACGCGCGTGTATCGCAGCGCCGTTTCCTCGACCTCGCCCAGGACGGTGCCCCCGAGTTCCACGGTGTCGCCGATGCCGAGTTGGTCTTCCAAGATCATCGAGATTCCAGCTAGATAGTCCGCGATGTAGGTCTGGGCTCCGAAGCCGATTACCGCGCTCGCCACGGCACCGCTGGCGATGATCGGTGCGATGTTCACGCCCAACGTCCCCAGGATGGTGATGATCGCGGCGATCCACACGAAGATCGTCAATGCATTCTTGGCCAACGAACCCAATGCATGGGCGCGTTGCCGCTGACGGTCTTCCATCAGACGCGTGGCGAGTTGCTGATCGTCCGCTCCACGGAGTTGACCTGGGCGATGCTTGGGTGCTCGACTCGACACTGCTTGTACCGACTTACTGATCGCCCGTCCGCCGATGAGCTGCACCAGGAGTGCGATGAGCAGGATGATCCCGACTTGGATGACCCGCTCCAGGGAGATCGCTGCGAAAAGACTGTCGAGTGCCTTCGTGATGTCGTCCATGACGGTTCCTTGATCGAGGTTGGTGATCAGCCTTCCATGCCAGTCCATCTGGCCAGGAACGCGAGGGTATCCGCCGTCTCCTCCACGGCGGCGTCGAGTTTGCGCGCACCGTGCCCGACGTTGCCTTCCGACCGCAGCAGGATCGGTCGACTCCCTGATGTGGCGGCCTGCACTGCTGCGCACATCTTGCGGCCGTGCATGGGGTCCGTACGGGTGTCGTTGTCGAACACTGCGAACATGGTTGCCGGATAGTCGGTCCCTTCGTCGACCCGGTGGTACGGCGAGTAGGCATGCAGCCAACCGAACTGCTCGGGATCCTCGGGATCCCCGTACTCGACGGTCCAGGTCGGTCCGAGTTCACTCGTGGTGTACCGGATCATGTCGAGCAGTGGTGCGACGCAGACCACGGCATTGAACAGGTCGGGTCGCTGCGTTAATGCCGCGCCGACCAGGAGTCCGCCGTTGGAACCTCCATAGATTCCGAGGTTGGCCGCGCTGGTCCACCCTCGATCGATCAGATACTCCGCGGCCGCGTGGAAGTCATCAAAAACGTTCTGCTTCTTGCCCAGCATGCCGTCGCGATGCCACTGCTCACCTTCGTCGCCACCACCGCGTAAGCAGGCGACCGCCCAGACACCCCCGGCCTTCACCCAGGCGAGGACCGCCGCCGAAAAGCCCGGCTGCATGGGAATTCCGAAACCCCCGTAGCCGTACAGCACCGTCGGGCGAGGACGATCAGGCGATGCTGTGGGGGAGACGATGAACATGCGAACCGTCGTGCCGTCCTTGGATTCGTACGAGACCAATTGCGACGAGACATCTGGCACGTCCACCGATCCGGGTGGAGTCTCGTAGACGGCTGCCTCCTTCGTGCGCGCATCGAATGAGTAGATCGTGGGCACCTGCGTGTGATCGGTGTAGGCGAACCAGACGATCGGGCCGCCGTCGGGGCGTTCGATCGGGCCGGCGATGGTGCCGGCGCCGGGAGCGTCGATTGCCTCGATGACGCCGCCGTCGCTGGCGCGTCTGAGTGTCAAAGCGGCGACCCCGTGCGCCGTCGACGTCACCAACAGCAGGCTCTCGGCCAAGTCCGCGCCATCGAGGACAGCCACCGACTCCAGCACCGCCTCGGGATCTTCGGGCACCAGATCCGTCCAATCGGACGGCGACCATCTGCCCGGTTCGGTCACGGCC
>JBMTHB010000117.1:0-4820 GCA_049435845.1 Candidatus Nanopelagicales bacterium
TCGACGTGGCCAGTGGGGGGGAACTCGCGGTCGCGATGCGGGCGGGTGTGCCCGGGGAAGTGCTACTCATACACGGGAACAACAAATCCGAGGACGAGATCGCCGCGGCCGTGGAGTATGGCGTAGGCCGGATCGTGATCGACTCCTTCGAGGAGATCGCCCGGGTCGCCCAAGCAGCTGCGAAGGCCGGGCGGGTGCAGCCGGTATTGGTGCGCGCAACCGTTGGCGTGGAAGCCCATACGCACGAATTCATTGCCACGGCGCACGAGGATCAGAAGTTCGGATTCTCCGCGCAAGGCGGTGCGGTCGAGGAAGCTGTGCGCCGCATCGCGAAGTTGCCGAGTCTGACTTTGGTGGGACTGCACTCGCACATCGGCTCGCAGATCTTCGATGCATCGGGTTTCCAGATCGCAGCCGCTCGCGTGGTCGCGCTCGCGCAGCGCATCTACGACGAGCAGGGCATCGAGATCGAGGAACTCAACCTCGGCGGCGGCATGGGTATCGCCTACCTGGACTCCGACGATCCGCTGGACGTGGCCGATATGGCGATGCAGATCGGTGACATCGTGGCCAAGGAATGCTCCGACGCGAGCATCGCAACGCCCGCGCTGGCCTTCGAACCGGGCCGGGCGATCGTCGGTCCTGCGGGAATCACGCTCTATGAAGTCGGAACGGTCAAGCCGGTTGAACTCGACAGTGGCATGGTGCGCACATACGTGTCCGTCGATGGCGGGATGAGCGACAACATCCGCACCGCGTTGTACGGCGCTGACTACACCGTGCGCCTGGCTTCTCGCTCTTCGCTAGCCGAGCCGATGCTCTGCCGAGTGGTCGGCAAGCACTGTGAATCCGGCGACATTGTCGTTCGTGATGCCTGGCTGCCGTCGGATCTCGCGCCGGGAGACTTGCTCGCGGTGGCGGCCACCGGGGCCTACTGCCGGGCGATGGCTTCGAACTACAACTACGTCCCCCGCCCCGGTGTGGTCGCCGTTCGTGACGGCGGCGTGTCCATTGTGCTGCGCCGGGAGTCCATGGAGGACCTGCTCACCTTGGATCCGGTCACCTGAAAGGCTGTCCCCCTGCATCCAGTGGGTCCCTGGTATCGAAGGAGTGGGAATGTCCGCGCGTTCTGAGGTGACGATCGCCCTGCTCGGCGGGGGAACTGTCGGTGCCTCGGTGGTGGAGCTGCTTACCGAACACGCCGCAGACTTCGCCGAGCGAGTGGGGGTGCCACTGCGACTCACCGCGGTGGCCGTGCGGGATGCGTCCAAGCCTCGACCCAGCATCCCGACCGACCTGCTGTCCGAGGATCCGATGGCGGTGGCGACCAACGGAGCCGACGTCGTCGTGGAGGTCATGGGAGGTATTGAGCCAGCGCGCTCATGCATTCTCGCGGCGATGGCGGCTGGGTCGTCGGTGGTAACCGCGAACAAGGCTTTGTTGGCCGAAGATGGCGCAACTCTCTACGAAGCTGCTGAACGGCACGGGGTCGACCTGTATTTCGAAGCATCAGTCGCCGGTGCGATTCCGCTGCTTCGCCCGCTGCGGGAATCCCTCGCGGGCGATCGTGTGCGCAAGGTCATGGGCATCGTCAACGGCACCACCAACTACATGCTCACCAAGATGGACGAGGAGGGTGTGGCGTACGCGGACGTGTTCGACGAGGCCAATGAGTTGGGGTACCTCGAAGCGGATCCTTCCTTAGATGTGGATGGACACGACGCTGCCGCGAAAGCGGCGATATTGGCTGAACTGGCCTTCCACACACGCGTCACGCTGAGTGACGTCCACGTCGAAGGCATCTCCGCCGTCACAGCGGACGACATGAACGCGGCCCGCGAAATGGGTTTCGTGATCAAGTTGCTGGCGATCGCCGAACTCGTCGACGACGGTGAACCCGGCGTGATCGTGCGCGTCCACCCGGCGATGCTGCCTCGGACACATCCGCTCGCTGCTGTGCGCGAGTCCTTCAACGCGGTCTTCGTCGAGGCCGATGCAGCCGGACAGGTGATGTTCTACGGCCGCGGTGCTGGTGGACATCCCACGGCGAGTGCGGTTCTGGGAGACGTGGTCGCCGCAGCGCGCAACAAGGTCAGTGGCAGTCGGGGGCCGGGGGAGTCCACCTACCGGCAATTGCCCCTGCTCCCCATCGGGCTGGCCAAGACTGAGTACTACGTCAACCTCGACGTCGCCGATCGCCCCGGTGTGCTCGCCAGCGTCGCCAACGCGTTCGCCGATCACGGCGTGAGCATCCAGGTGGTGCACCAGGAGGGCCACGGCGAGGACGCCGGTCTGGTGGTGCGCACGCATCGGGCGACCGACGCCGCGCTGCATGCCACCGTGGATCGACTCCGCAGCCTAGATACGGTCCGTCGAGTGGTGGGCGTCATGCGCGTGGAGGGCGAGGAATGAGCGGCGCGCACCAGTGGCGCGGTGTCATCGAGGAGTACCGCGATCGGCTCCCGGTCGATACGAACACTCCCGTGGTGTCATTGCGCGAGGGTGGTACACCTCTGGTCTACGCCTGTTCGCTCAGCGAGACCCTCGGTTGCGAAGTGTGGCTGAAGTTCGAAGGGGCGAATCCCACGGGCTCGTTCAAGGACCGTGGCATGACCATGGCGATCAGTAAGGCCGCCCAGGAGGGTGCGAAGGCGGTCATCTGCGCCTCGACCGGCAATACCTCGGCTAGTGCATCCGCATACGCCGTCAAGGCCGGCATGGTCTCCGGGGTGCTCGTCCCGCAAGGGAAGATCGCGATGGGCAAACTCGCCCAGGCGATCGTGCACGGTGCCACTTTGCTGCAGATCGATGGGAACTTCGACGATTGCCTCACCATCGCGCGAGAACTGTCCGACACCTATCCGGTGTCATTGGTGAACAGCGTGAACCCGGTGCGCATCGAGGGACAGAAGACCGCGAGCTTCGAGATAGTCGACATGCTGGGACGCGCACCGGACATCCATGCTCTTCCCGTAGGCAATGCGGGCAATATCACGGCGTACTGGCGCGGATATCGGGAGTACCACGCGGATGGACTCTGTCCGCAGCTACCACGTATGTGGGGGTTCCAGGCCGCAGGAGCGGCACCGTTGGTGTCCGGTGCGCCAGTTGCCAAGCCGGAGACGATCGCCACTGCGATCCGAATCGGGAACCCGGCGTCCTGGGATGCCGCGATCGCCGCGCGTGATGATTCCGGTGGGCTGATCGATGCGGTGACCGACGAGGAGATCCTCGGTGCCTATCGACTTCTGGCTTCGACCGAAGGCTTGTTCTGTGAACCCTCGAGTGCTGCTGGCGTCGCGGGCTTGCTGAAGATGAAGCAGGCGGGCGCGCTCGACCCTGGTCAGGTGATCGCGGTGACTCTGACCGGCAACGGCCTGAAGGATCCGCAATGGGCGCTGGATGCGGCACCGGAGCCCATCGTCGTTCCGGTCGATGTGGTGCAGGCGGCACGTGCCCTGGGCCTGGTCCAGTGAGGCGACAATGAGCGAACGGTTCCGCAGCGGCCCGGTTCGCGTCCTGGTCCCGGCCAGTAGCGCGAACGTCGGTCCGGGATTCGACTCGATGGGTCTAGCTCTCGCCGTCTACGACGAACTCATCGCCATGGTGACCGAGGACGAAGGCATCCTCATCGAGGTGGCTGGTGAAGGTGAAGCCGATGTGCCGAGGGACGAACGCCACCTGGTCGTGCAGGCGATGAACGCCGCGTTCGATGCGATCGGTACACGTCCCCGTGGTTTCGTGCTGCGCTGTCGGAATGCGATTCCGCACGGTCGGGGCCTGGGGTCATCGGCGGCGGCGATCATCGGCGGCATGGTGCTCGCCCGCGCGATGTTCCAGGACACGCCACCGGACTTCGACGACGATTCGCTACTTGCCACCGCGACAACCATGGAATCGCATCCGGACAACCTCGCAGCGGCGTTGCACGGCGGGTTCACGGTCGCGTGGCTCGGCGATGACGAACGTCCCGGCGCGGTGCGCCTGGAGCCGCACGAGGATGTTCGCGCGGTTCTGATCGTCCCGGTGGATACCTTGCCGACGGCGACGGCCCGAGAAGTACTCCCGGGCAGCGTGCCCATGCGATGACGCAGCGCCCGGAACTGTTGTGGGAGGCCACATCCGATCGTCTGCATCAGCAGGCCCGTGCCGGTGTGTACCCCGACTCCGTGGCCTTGGTGGCACGCCTTCGGGACGCTGGTCACGCGGCCGCCATCTCCGGAGCCGGTCCTTCGGTGATCGTCCTGTCGGCCGACTCGGATGTCCGTGCCGCGATCACCGGCGCCTTGGCGGATGAGGCCGGGTGGGCGGTGCACGAGATCCCGATCAGTCCGATAGGCACGCGCGAGCGCCCCCTGGAGATCCCCTGACGGGACAGGGTGGTACGTTGTGGATGCCTCGCAGCTTGGCTGGGAACGATCGATGTTCCGAGTAACGCGCTTCACGTAACGCGTATCAAGGCAGATTCCTGGATCTTCTTCCCCAGAAGACCTCAAGGCCAGGACTCACGGGGCGGCCCAGTTTTCGGCAAGGCGCCGACGGGCCCACCATCACACTCCCGTCCGGGAGTCCGGTAATCCGAAGGACACCATGACAGACACCACCACCTCGCGCACTGCCGATCGCGGCAGCAGCCTGGCCTCGATGCTCCTGCCCGAACTGAAGCAACTCGCTCAGCAGTTGGGCATCACCGGCTCGAGCGGCATGCGCAAGCAGGACCTCATCGCCGCGATCAGCGAACGGCAGAAGCAAGGGGGAGCACCGCGTCGTACGCGCAGCGCCTCCCGACCAGCCGGCGCCGCCGATGTGGCCGACCGGAA
>JBMTHB010000118.1:0-4819 GCA_049435845.1 Candidatus Nanopelagicales bacterium
GAACCCCGAACCTACGGATTAAAAGTCCGCAGCTCTACCATTGAGCTAGCGACCCTGAAAGCAAGTACGACATCGACTCGCGATCTCTCGAAGTGCAAGTGTAGTCGGTGCGGTCACGCATTCAGATCAGACCGAATCAACGGCAGATGCGACTGATCAGGCGTTTGGGGTTGATCGCCGCGGATTCGCGGCCGCTCCTCCAGTACTCGAAGTGCAGGTGCACAGCACCAGGTGATCCGCTGTCGCCCATGGTGGCGATCACCTGCCCGGCCAATACGCGATCTCCGCCTCCGACGAACACTTCGTCCATGTGCCCGTAGTAGAACTTGCTGCCACTCTTGCCCCTAAGCACGATCTGCAGCGCTCCGTTGGCCTGCAACTTGGTCCGGTTCACCCGACCGTCTTCGATGGCGAAGATCGGGGTGCCTCGATCCGCGGCAAGGTCGATGCCGCGGTGCTTGCGCTTGCCGCGATTGGCGCCCCAACCATCGCCGACCCAGAAGTTCTTGGTCGGGCACACCCGGTTGCCGACGGGCTTGGGCGAGGCCCATCGACCTTCGAGGGTCCCAGGAGCACCCACGAAGCCCCCGCCGTCGCTGGGATGATCGGCCGAAGCCGAAGGGGCCAGCACGCCTGTCGCGACTAACGCACCGGCCAGGACGACCGAGGAAATGCTGGCGACGCGTCTGCGCATGGCATGCGACGTTACCGTTTCGTTATCTGAGGCGCATCTTGGGGCTAGAACCTCGCGTGGATCGCCTCGACGAAACGGTCGGGTCCCTGAGGTTCGAAGGCGAAGAACAACGAGGGCTCGATCAGTTCGAGTTCGAGCACAATCGGAGCGCCGTCGAGGTCATCGATCAGGTCGACCCGTGCATACAGCGGTGGACCGCCCGGAACAGCAGCAAGCGCCTGCAGCGCGACCTCACGTTGCAGATCACTCGCCTGGCGCGGATCGATGTTCTCCTGCACGTAGAGACCGTCGACGAGAGGTCGCTCCCCGTCGGACGTGAGCATCGGACCCTTCGTGATCGAATGGGAGAAGACTCCACCGAAGTGGATAAGCGCCGTCTCCGATCCGGCATCCACACTCGGCAGATACGGCTGAACCATGGACGGTCGTCCAGATCCGATCAATGAAGCTGCATGCGAGCGCGCTGCATCGACGTCGGTTGCCGCGAATCGTCGTGCCCCCATCGATCCGACTCCGATCGCCGGCTTGACCACGAATTCGGCGAAATCATCCTTCACCTGCAACAAAGTTGCGTCGCCATCCAACTGTTCGATGGTGTCGATGATCCGGGTCGGGACTGTCGGCACTCCTGCATCGGCGAGGTCGAGTAGGTATCGCTTGTTGCTGTTCCATCGGACTACACCCGGGCTGTTGTAGACCGGAATCTCGATGGCGTCGAGCCAGGACAGAAAGCGCTCATGGTGCTCGGGGTAATCCCAGGGCGAGCGCAAGATCAGCATGTCGATGCTGTCGGTCAAATCCTTCGGGTCCGCGCTATTCCATTCGATCCACGAGTAGTCGATCCCCGCTCGCGTGAGCGCGTCGGTGAGGTGCCGATCATCCGGATCCCCAGAAGGCAGTGCCGCGCCGGTGGCCAATCCCCCCCCCGCGGCACCCCCCCCCCCCCCCACCACCGGCCCAGTCGGGCATCGAGAGTTTCGTCTCCTTGCTCGTCAGTTGCTCAGCCACTCAGCTACTCAGTGACCGTGATGGCGATGTCGTAGCTCGTGCCATCACCGAGCGTGACGGTGATGGTGGCATTACCCGGAGCCAACGCTTCGGCACCCGGGTTGAAGATCGCGCTGCCGTCGTCGTAGGCCTGGGAGAGCTTCAGGATCTCCGGATTGTCGGTGGCCACGGTAGTTCCTTCGATCTCCTCCACCACGATGTCGATGAAGTCACCGACCCGGGCGCTCGCCTCGGTCTGGCCTGGTTCGACGATCACCGGTGGCAGCAATTGACTTCCTCCGCTTCCCGAAGTCTCGGCGGACTCGCTCGTCGAGTCTCCGGAGGAAGACTCATCGCTAGACGATGAGCAGCCGGCGAGCACCGTGACACCGAGCAACGCTGCGGCGCCGATTGCTGCGCCGGTTGACAGTCTGGTTCGCATGGAGCGCATGATGACATCCCTTCAATCCTGAGCCGTACTCATGTGCTGGTATTCCCCTCCGACGCACGGGCTAAACATTTCGCCGAGATCCAGCGTGACGTTCCGATAACGATTCAGGGGCCTCGGGCGTCTTAGACTTCCTCGCCGCGGTCCAACGCGCCCAACTGCTCGACCCTCGGCTGGTGGCGTCCACCCTCAAATTCGGTGTCCAGGAACACGGCCAGCGCCTCGACCGCGGTCACCGCGTCGGTGACCCGCTCGCCGAAGCATGCGATGTTGGCGTCGTTATGTCGGCGGATCATCTCGGCATCCTGGGAATCGCGCACCACCCCGGCCCGAGCGCCGGGGACTTTGTTGGCGGCCATGCACACTCCCTGGCCGCTGCCGCACACGAGCACACCGCGATCGACCTCACCGCTGGCCACCAGTTTCGCCACGGCTGCACCGAAATGCGGGTAGTCCACCCGGTCGTCGGAATCGGTTCCCGCGTCGATCACCTGGTAGTCCTGCTCGGTCAAGTAGTTGACCAGCGCGGTCTTCAAATGGAATCCGGCGTGGTCGGATCCGATAGCGACGGTGCGAGCCATAACGCTCATCCTTCCAGCGTGGGCAAATCGAGGGATTGTCTCCCACGTGCGTACTCAACCAGCCGCGCACGGCGATCGGCGAACATCTGCGCCATCTTCGGGCGCGGATGGTCACCGAGCCTGTGCTCAAGTCCACATCCAGAGTCGCCCGCTGTCGCGCCATGCGTGGAAGTATCGACCACATGCACAATCGCGTGGCCGTCGTCGGCAGCCTCAACATCGATCTGGTCGTGGAACTCGATCGGATGCCCGATCCCGGGGAGACGGTCTTCGGCTCCCGACTGGAACGCCACCCCGGTGGCAAGGGCCTGAACCAAGCAGTAGCCGCGGCGCGGTTGGAATCCGAGGTCCACATGGTCGGTGCCGTGGGCGACGACGGCTCCGGCGACTGGCTGATGGACGTCGTGCGCCGCGAGGGGATCCGATTCGACGGGATCACCACCGTGAAAGGTACGTCGGGCACCGCACTCATCGAGGTCGATGCAACCGGGGAGAACCGGATCATCGTGATCCCCGGTGCCAATGAACTGGTGACGCCCTCGGGTGTTGCCGACTACTTGCAGTCCCTGCCCGGCGTGGACGTCGTTCTCACGCAAGGGGAAGTGCCAATCGAAGTGATGCAGGCGGCCATCGACACCGGTCGCAAGATCGGTGCGCAGGTCATCATGAACCCTGCACCCGTGCGCGAATATCCGAAGGAACTTCTTGCGAACGTAGACATCTTGGTGCCGAACGAAAGCGAAGCGCAGCAGATGACCGGCATGCCCACCGACAACATGGTCGATGCCGTGGAAGCCGCCCAGGTCCTGCAAGAACGCGGTCCCGGCTGCGTGATCATCACGCGCGGTGACAAGGGTGCGGTGTGGAGTTCAGCGGACGGGTCCGGGCAAGCGGCCGCCTTCAAGGTCAGTGCCGTCGATACGGTCGCAGCCGGTGACGCCTTCTGCGGTGGATTGGCTGCGGGTCTCGCTCGAGGCTCTTCACTCGCCGACGCTCTCCGTTGGGCTTCCGCTGCAGGAGCGCTGGCCACCACAACACGCGGTGCGGTGCCCTCGCTGCCATCGTTGGCGCAGGTCAGCGAACTACTCGAGCGCTAGCCGATGGCCTCCACCGGCTGATCCCTTTCAGCGAGTCGCTCCGCGCGTTCGATGGCATTGCGCATGGAGGGCGAGGCGGGACCCAGGACTAAGGACAAGGCACCGAGTAACGAACCGACCGCGGGCTTCGCGACCGCCAACGGGATCCGCGGTAGGCGCAGCAGCCGGCGGTGCGGCTCGGGAATCGTCGCCACCGCACCAGCGAACAGCACGCTGTACGGAGCTCTCGCGGGCAGTGGAACCGGTGCTGCTCGGATGAACTCGACCGTCTTCCACGCGGTCTCGTCGCCGCGCAGATCCGGACCGAAATCGCGGATCTGGTCGTCGAGTTCGGACACCGACCGGGGTGGATCCATCACGCCGACGAGTTCCCCGGCCTTCGCCCACTCGCGCACGTACGCGTCCTCACCGCCGGGAATCGGACCGCCCCACACGCGATGCGTCGCCAGGAACGAATCAGTGAAAGCAACGTGCACCCAGCGAAGTAGATCGGGATCCATCGCCGAGTACTCGCGCGTATGACCATCGACCGGGTAGGTGCCCTTCACCTTGCGGTGCATGCCTCGCACCCGGGCGCAATCACGATTGGCCATCGTCGTGTCGCCGAACGTGACGACCGTCAACCACTGAGTGGTTCCTGCAAGCCTGCCTAGCGGATCGGCCTCATAGCGGGAATGCTCGTTCACGCCCGCCAGGGCACCGGGATGCAGCGCCTGCATGAGTAGCGCCCGCACGCCACCCACGAGGGTAGGCAAGGAACCGTGAACGGCCCACGCCGCTGAACCCGGACCGAAATAGCCGGCGTCGGTCCCGTGGGCCAACTGCTTCACCCAGTCCGGTGTGCCTTCCGGGTCACCGCTGACGATGCGGCGAAACCCTTGCGCGATCCGCATCCGAGCGACGTCGGCTACGCCAGGGATGGTGGGCATACCTCTAGCGTGCCAAGCGTGGTGACGTTCCGCATCTTCGGTAGCGGTCGTTCCAGGTCCTCTCGAGTGAGCGCACACGACGG
>JBMTHB010000119.1:0-4804 GCA_049435845.1 Candidatus Nanopelagicales bacterium
CGGGCATGTCCGAAATCCGCAGATTCCCTCCACGTTCAAGCTCCGGTAACGGTCAGTTCTCGTGGACCGAGGAGGACGCGCAAGCGGTCAGGTACCTGAGGGCGATCGCCATGGACGCGGTCCAGGCAGTGGGCAATGGTCATCCTGGCACCGCCATGTCCTTGGCCCCGGTCGCCTACCTGCTGTTCCGGGACTTCGTCCGACACGATCCGCGTGACCCGACCTGGCTGGGCCGCGACCGATTCGTCCTAAGTGCTGGTCATTCGAGTTTGACGCTCTACGGGCAGTTGCTGCTGTCCGGCACTCTCGACATGGTCGACCTGCGGTCCTTCCGCACCTGGGGCTCGCGCACACCGGGGCATCCGGAATTTGGCCATACCGATGGGGTCGAGACGACCACCGGGCCCTTGGGTCAAGGCCTTGCCACTGCTGTGGGGATGGCCATGGCCGTGCGCTTCGACCGTGGCATGTTGGATCCGGGGTGTCCCATGGACCGGGAGAGTCCGTTCGATCACCGCGTCTGGGTGATCGCATCCGACGGAGATCTCGAGGAGGGAATTTCCGCCGAGGCGTCCTCCCTCGCCGGTAGGCAGGAACTGGGCAACCTCTGTGTGATCTGGGATGACAACAGGATCTCCATCGAAGGCGATACCGCCATCGCATTCAACGAGGACGTCGTGGCGCGCTATCGCTCCTACGGCTGGAATGTCGCCGAAGTGGAGATGCTGCCGTCGGGCGATGTCGATCTCCCCGCTCTCTCAACAGCACTGCTTCAGGCGCAACGGGACACCAACGCGCCGACGTTCATCCGCGTCCGAACCACGATCGCCTGGCCGGCGCCGGCGGCGCGAGGAACCGCGAAATCCCATGGATCGGCCCTAGGGCCCGATGAGGTGGCCGCCACTAAAGTGGAATTGGGCTTGGACCCCGGCGTGGATTTCGCTTTCGATGCTGACCTCCTGGCGGCCATCCGCGAGCAACGTCACCAGCGGGGAGTGCGAGAACGCGAGATCTGGGACACCGCATTCGCAACGTGGCAGGGGGCGAATCCTGATCGCGCTGAACTCCTGACCCGTCTCCTCTCAGGTGCAGCGCCAGCCGACATCACCGCTGCACTACCGCATTTCAAGGCGGGTGCATCGGTGGCCACTCGGAAGGCCTCCGGCGACAGCATCAGCGCCCTCGCCACGGTCATGCCCGAACTGTGGGGTGGCTCCGCCGACCTGGCCGAGTCCAACAACACCAGCATCGCGGGAGCGAAGAGCTTCCTTCCCGAGGAGGGCCCGTCGTCCTCTCCCTACGGACGCATCATCCACTTCGGGATCCGCGAGCACGCGATGGGTGCGATCGTCAATGGCATCGCTCTCGATGGGCTCACCCGACCTTTCGCTGGCACCTTCCTGGTGTTCAGCGACTACATGCGGGGTGCGGTTCGGCTAGCCGCGCTGATGGGCATTCCCAGCACTTTCGTGTGGACGCACGACTCCATCGGTTTGGGAGAGGACGGGCCGACACACCAACCCGTGGAGCATCTGTGGTCGCTGCGAGCGATTCCGGGGCTGGCAGTCTGCAGACCAGCGGACGCCCGGGAGACGGCTGCCGCCTGGGTCGCCATCGTCCGGCAGCGTGGTCCGGTCGGTCTTGTGCTCAGCCGGCAAAACCTGCCGGTGTTGGACCTCGAGGACTCCACCATCCTTGCGGGTGTAGCGCGCGGCGGTTACTTGATCCACACGTCCACTGAGGCACGGGCGATCATCATCGCCACCGGCTCGGAAGTCTGCCTGGCTACCGCTGCCGCCTCGCTCCTCGCCGAGCGAGGCATCGGCGTGAATATCGTGAGCATGCCCTGTGTCGAATGGTTCGACGCCCAGGATCAGGCATACCGCGATTCTGTCATCGATCCGGCGATCACCGCTCGCGTAGCGGTGGAGGCCGGCTCGACATTCGGCTGGCACCGCTTCGTCGGAGACCGCGGCCGTGTTCTAGGTCTGGACCACTTCGGGGCGAGTGCCGACGGAGCGCGGTTGTTCGTCGAATTCGGGCTCACATCGGACTCCATCGTCCAAGCCGTGGAGCAGTCGATTTCATGACTCCACGCGTTCTCACCGAGCTCACCAACGGTGGCGTAAGCGTGTGGCTCGACGATCTGGACAGATCCCGACTCGACACACGGGCCGGCGAGCGAAGCCTGCAGCACTTGATCGATGATCGCTCCGTCAGAGGAGTCACCACGAATCCGACGATCTTCGACCGAGCCGTCGGATCCGGCGCCGACCACTACTCGGGTCAATTGGGAGATCTCGGTCGATCGGGTACCGATGTGGATGCTGCCATCACGGCGGTTACGACGGACGATGTTCGGGCTGCCTGCGATGTGTTCACGCCAGTGTGGGAACGCACCGAAGGGATGGACGGGCGAGTATCCATCGAAGTGGATCCTCGTCTCGCGCATGACACCGAAGGCACGATCGCGCACGCTCGCGAATTGTGGGAGCGCGTCGGCCGTCCGAACGCGATGATCAAGATTCCGGCCACTCAGGAGGGACTGCCAGCCATCACCGAGGTGCTGTCCCTTGGAATAAGCGTGAACGTGACCCTCATCTTCTCCGTGGACCGGTACCGCGAGGTGATGGCGGCACACGTGGCGGGCCTGCAACGGGCACAGGGCGCCGGCCGGCCGCTATCGGGCATCGAATCGGTTGCGTCGTTCTTCATCAGTCGTGTCGACACCGCGGTGGATAGCCTGTTGTCAGCCACAGGATCCTTGGACCACCTGCGCGGTAAGGCCGCCATCGCCAATGCCCAACTCGCGTGGGCTGCCTATCTGGCGCACATGGAATCCGATGCATGGGCCTCGCTCTCCGCAGCAAGTGCCCGCCCCCACCGGCCCCAGTGGGCGAGTACCGGCGTCAAGGATCCAGCCTTCGATCCCACGCGTTACGTCATCGATCTGGCAGCACCAGGATGCGTCAACACCATGCCCGAGGCGACACTGCAGGCCGTCGCTACCTCGGGAGTCTTCCGAGGCGACATGCTGACCGGACGAGCAGACGAAGCAGCGAAGTTGTTCCAGGACTTGGCAGCCGCCGGAATCGACATGCCGGAGGTGTGCCGGACATTGGAGTCCGCGGGCGTGCAGTCCTTTATCGACAGTTGGGAAGGGTTGCGGGCGACCGTGGCCGCCGCGATCGCCCGGTAACCGTGCTATTTGCCGTGCAGGCGGTCGAGCGCCTCCTGCAAGATGGCCGCCCCATCCATGTCGGAACGACGTTCCTTCACGTACGCCAGATGCGTCTTGTACGGCTCGATCTTGGGAGGCGCAGGCGGATTGTCCTCATCCCGTCCCGACGGCAGCCCGCATCGGGGACAGTCCCACTCCTCGGGGACCTCGGCGTCGGTAGCGAAGCTCGGCCTGGATTCGTGCTTGTTGGCGCACCAGAACGACACATGAATGCGTGGGGCGGCTTCGCCACGCTCCGCCTCGCCCATGGGTCCTGCCCCGACACGGCTTCCCCGGATCGCGCTACCACCGGCCATCTGTCGCTCTCCCTCGCATGTTCATTGGTGTACTCGCGTGTTGTAGACCACGGCCGGCAGCGCCCCCTGTGCCCGCCCAGGAACTCAGGTGCTGATGATCAATCCCACGGCAACGATGCTTGCCGCCCAGACCAAACCGATGCCCACGGTAAGTCGATCCAGGTTCTTCTCTGCCACGGACGAACCGCCGATGGATGAGGACACCCCGCCGCCGAACAAGTCCGACAGACCTCCGCCCTTTCCCCGGTGCAACAGGATCAAGACGACGAGCAGAGCGCTTGTGATGACCAAGAGCACGGCCAGGACGATGGTGAGGATGGTGATCATGAGGGTGCCAACGATACCGCGGGGGCTAAACCGCGACGTCGGGGTGCAGACGGTAGCGGACGATGCCGATGAATTCATCGGCATCCAGGCTCGCTCCACCTACGAGACAGCCGTCTACGTCAGGCTGAGCCATGATCCCAGCGACATTGGTCGCCTTCACCGATCCCCCGTAGAGAATCCGTACCGAGTCTGCGGTGGCACGGCCGTGCAGTTCCGCGAGGTCGTCGCGGATGGCAGCGCACACCTCCTGCGCGTCCTGCCCTGTCGCCACTTCGCCCGTGCCTATCGCCCACACCGGCTCGTAGGCGATCACCAGTCCGGCGATCTGCTCCGCGGAGAGCCCATCTAGGGACCCGCGGACTTGCTGCAGGACGTAGTCCACGTGCGCACCGGACTGCCGGATGTCCAGTCCCTCACCAACGCAGACGATGGGGACGAGATCGTGCGCGAGCGCGGCGGACGCCTTCGCAGCGACCACCGAGTCGTCCTCTGCGTGGTACTGCCGACGCTCGCTGTGCCCCACGGCCACGTATGTGCAGCCGAGTTTGGCCAGCATCGCTCCGGAAATCTCACCGGTATAGGCGCCGGCAGCGTGGACTGAGATGTCCTGGGCTCCGTAGGCGATGTCGTAGTGGTCACCCTCGATCAGGGTTTGGACACTGCGGATATCGGTGAAGGGAGGCAGAACCGCCACATCCACGGCATTTAGATCCTGCTCATTGAGTCCGAAGGCCAGCTTCTGAACCAAGGCGATGGCCTCGAAGTGATTGAGGTTCATCTTCCAGTTACCGGCCATCAAGGGCTTGCGATCGCTCACTGTTCCTCCTCCAGGACTGCCAGGCCCGGCAGCGTCTTTCCTTCCAAGAACTCCAAGCTCGCCCCGCCACCGGTGCTGATGTGATCGAACGCAGACTCATCGACGCCGAGCAGTCGAATGGCA
>JBMTHB010000120.1:0-4792 GCA_049435845.1 Candidatus Nanopelagicales bacterium
GGAGTTTCCGCTCGTGTGGCGTTTGATCAAGGACGAGGCCGGCTCGGGAGCGCTGGGCGACCTCGGTGCACACATCGTCGACGCCGCGCAGTTCGTTACCGGATCGCACATCACCAGCGTCAGCGGGGAGCTGCGGACCTTCATCGACGAGCGCCCGGTAGTGGGGGAGACGCATCTACTCGGAGCCACCGGAGGCCAGGAGCGAGGGAAGGTCACGGTCGATGATGCGGCCTTGTTCTTGGCCGACTTCGACAACGGAGCCATCGGCACCTTCGAGGCGACGCGATTTGCCAGCGGTCGCAAGAACGGGATGGCCTTGGAGGTCAACGGCGAGAAGGCGAGCCTGCGCTTCGAGTTCGAGTCCATGAACGAACTGTGGGTGCACGACCACACCGAGGAAGGCAAACATGCCGGCTTCCGCCGGGTCATGGTGACCGAGGGAGATCACCCCTATCTGGAAGCGTGGTGGCCGCCCGGCCATGTGCTGGGCTACGACCACACGTTCACCAACGAGTTCCGCGACTTCGTCGTCGACATTGTGCAAGACCGTGCACCGGAGCCGTCCTTCGACGACGGTCTCTACGTGCAACGCGTACTCGATGCCGTCGAGCGCAGCGCATCAGCTCAATCCATCCGCACCGCAGTCTGAACCATCGACAGGAGGACCGACATGCCACGCCCCATCGCATTGCTGACCGCCCAGTGGGCGGACCTGCCCTTCACCACCGTGTGCGAACTCGCTAGTGGGTGGGGTTACGACGGTCTGGAAATCGCCTGTTGGGGCGACCACTTCGACGTTCACCGAGCGGTAAACGAGCCCGGCTACGTGGACGAACGCAAGGCGATCTTGGACAAGTACAACCTCAAGGCGTGGGCCCTGGCGAACCATCTGGTGGGGCAGGCCGTCTGCGACAACCCGATCGACGAGCGCCATCAGGGCATCCTCCCGTCGCGCATCTGGGGAGATGGAGAGCCGGAAGGTGTCCGGCAGAGGGCTGCGGAGGAGATGAAGGACGCAGCTCGGGCGGCCGCGCTCATGGGGATTCCCACGGTCGTCGGCTTCACCGGGTCATCGATCTGGCACACGGTCGCTATGTTCCCGCCGGTTCCGGCGGAGATGATCGAGCGTGGATACCAGGACTTCGCCGACAGGTGGAATCCGATCCTGGACGTCTTCGACGAGGTGGGCGTGCGGTTCGCCCACGAGGTGCACCCCAGTGAGATCGCCTACGACTACTGGACCACCAAGCGCGCACTCGAAGCGATTGGACATCGCCCGGCGTTCGGATTGAACTTCGATCCGAGCCACTTCATGTGGCAGGACCTCGATCCCGTCGGATTCCTGTGGGACTTCCAAGACCGCATCTACCACGTTCACTTGAAGGAGTCCCGAAAGCGCCTCGATGGTCGCAATGGTCGTTTGGGCTCCCACTTGCCGTGGGCCGATCCACGACGCGGATGGGACTTCGTCTCCACAGGCCACGGCGACGTCCCGTGGGAGAGCATCTTCCGGATGCTGAACTTCATCGGCTACGACGGCTCGATGTCGGTCGAATGGGAGGACGCGGGGATGGACCGGCTGACCGGTGGCCCGGAGGCCCTTGCGTTCATCCGCAAGATGACGCAGATCGAACCGGCGGAGAAGGCGTTCGATGCAGCCTTCTCCTCCCAGAACTGACCACCCAACTACGCACGCTCGAAAGGCGAGGTAATGCTGACACCAGCGGATGAACTCACGCCCACCAAGGAAGACAAGTTCGCCTTCGGGCTGTGGACGGTCGGGTGGCAGGCCCGCGACCCCTTCGGCGACGCCACCCGTCCGCCGTTATCACCGTTCGAGTCCTTGGAGCGCCTGTCCGAACTAGGGGCGTGGGGAGTCTCGTTCCACGACGACGACCTCGTGGCATTCGACGCCGACGACGCCGAGCGCAGGAAGACGTTCGATGAGTGGAAGAAGGCGCTCGAGCGAACCGGAATGGTCACTTCGATGATGACCACCAACCTGTTCACCCACCCGGTGTTCAAGGACGGCGCCTTCACTTCCAACGATCGGGATGTGCGCCGGCTCGCGATCGCCAAGACTCGACGTCACGTCGACTATGCAGCGGAATTGGGGGTTCCCACGTACGTCATGTGGGGTGGTCGCGAGGGTTCGGAACTCGATGGCGCCAAGGACGTAAGGGAAGCCCTGCAGCGCTACAAGGAGGGCGTCGATCTGCTGTGTCAGTACGTGATCGATCAGGGCTACGACATGCGTTTCGCGATCGAGCCCAAGCCGAACGAGCCGCGCGGCGACATCCTGCTCCCCACAGTCGGCCACGCGATCGCCTTCATCAACCAGTTGCAGTACCCGGACATGGTCGGGCTCAATCCGGAGACCGGACACGAGCAGATGGCCGGGCTCAACTACGTCCACGGCATCGCGCAGGCCCTGTGGAACGGGAAGCTCTTCCACCTCGATCTGAACGGCCAGCGAGGCATCAAGTACGACCAGGACCTGGTGTTCGGTCACGGCGATCTCACGAATGCGTTCTTCCTGGTGGATCTGATCGAAAACAGTGAGTACGACGGGCCCAAGCACTTCGACTACAAGCCCATGCGGACCGAGGACATGGACGGGGTCTGGGCCTCCGCGGCCGCGAACATGCGGATGTACCTGATGCTCCGGGATCGCGCCCGCGCTTTCCGGGCCGACCCCCGCGTGCAGGAGGCGCTGGTCGCGTCGGGTCTGGACACCTTGGCTCAGCCGACCTTGTCACCTGGCGAGACCATCGACGACCTCATCTTCAGCCCGCAGGACGCCGATCGATTATCACAGCGAGGTTACGCATTCGTGCAATTGTCCCAACTTGCCATCGAGCACCTGCTCGGCGCCCGCTGACCGGGCCGCGATCGTGAGTACCAACACCGCGTCGGTATCAGCGGCTGGTCTGCCCCATCAGCCATCTGAGCAGGTCAGCGAGTGCTCACCTGGTCATGGTGTAATCAAAGCGTTACGGACAAGTTGCAGTAATTGGACTCTAGGCACTGTAAATGTCACAACAATTGGCACCGATGATCCCCATCGATTCCGAGCAGAACTCGGCAGTCGGTCCGTGGGGTATCACCACTAAAAGGAAGGAAGGGTCAGGGATGACAGTAGGCGTGAGCCAGTCTCCCGTGAGCCAGCGCACCAAGCGCTGGAAGGGTCGCCGGAGCGTCGCTGCTATCGCAGCGGTGGGCGTGGCGTCGGCCATGATTCTCGCGGGATGTAGCTCGGGCGGTGACAGCGCGTCCGATTCCGGAGGCGACACCGCATCTGATTCCGGAGGCGACTCCGGTGGCGCAGGCGCGTCCTGCGAGGAGGATCCGGACAACCCACTGTGCGGTAGCTCGCCCACCAACATGCAGGGCAAGACCGTGGAGTTTGGCTACTCCCGCATCGGCGGCTGGCCGCCGAGCTCCGCGCCGGAGTCCATGTGGCCGCAGTTCCAGGCGTTCGCCAAGGAGACCTACGGCTACGACGTCAGCGATCTGGCGTTCGCCGAGGCCCCCTTCGGTGAGCTCTTCCAGAAGATCGCACCGACGCTCGCAGCGGGCTCGAACGAGTTCAACCTGATGATCGTCGACAGCCAGTGGCTGGGCGCTCTCGCCGAGCCGGGCTGGATCGTCAAGGCGGACAACGTGTTCGAGTTGAACCCGGACCTGGACATCGAGCCGTACTCGAGCCTGGTTACGAGCACCTACCAGGTCTACCCCGATGGTTCCGGACAGCGCTGGGGCTTCCCGCAGATGCCCGATACCCAGGGTGTCTTCCTGCGCAAGGACTGGCTGGATGATCCGGCGAACCAGGAGGCCTTCAAGGCCGAGACTGGCAAGGATCTGCCGACCACCTACGAAGAGTACGAAGGCATCACGATGGACGACTTCGTCGAGATCGTGGCGTTCTTCAACGGACGGGTGAACGGTGCCTTCGGTACCGCGCTGATGTACAGCAAGGAGTACGACTTCTTCTCCTGCGCGTACTACCCGTTCGCATACTCGCAAGGTGGCGAGATCTGGGATCCCGAGACCCGCACGGTGTGGGGCGTCTTGAACTCCGATGTCAACGCCAAGGCGTTGGAGGAGTTCGTCGCACTGAAGGCATTCCAGCCGGAGACCTTCGCCACGCAGGGCATCGGTGACATGATCGACCTGTTCACCCAGGGCAAGGTCTTCTCGGCCTTCCAGTGGCTGGCAGTCGGTGCGTTCATGCACAACCCGGAGGCACCTGCTGGTGGCGTGCAGTCACCCGATCAGTACCTGGCCATCCCGCTGCCGAAGTTCGAGGGCCCTGACGGCCAGGCGAACATCATCGGTGCCATGGGCGGTCAGCCGTGGGTGATCAACGCCTTCAACACCGAGGATCAGACTCGCGTTGCGGTCGACTTCCTCAAGTGGTGGTACCTGCCCGAGACCCAGGACACCTTCATCCTCGAGTACGGCGGTCTGCCCTGGTCCAAGGAAGGCGCTGCCAACCCGGCCTACCAGGGAATCCCGTACCTGAAGCCATTCCTCTACATGCTCAGCGAGGGACGGTCGCAGGACTTCTGGCACGAGCCGGACTACTCGCAGATGCTGGCGATCCAGCAGGAGGCCTTCAGCGCCTACGCCACGGGTCAGGTCAACGATCCGATGGCAGTGCTGGAGTACGCCGCGGCGAAGCAGCAGGAAATCCTGTACAACGCAGGACGTTCTGAGACTCCGCCACCGGACGGCACAGGGTCCTTGACTCTGGGCTAATCCAGCAAGCAGTGATATACGGGCTCCCCCG
>JBMTHB010000121.1:0-4727 GCA_049435845.1 Candidatus Nanopelagicales bacterium
GTTCGCCTTCACCTTCGTTCTCTTCGGAGAGCTACTGCTGTGGACGTGTGTGCAGTTGATGCGTCACCGGAACGAAGATCCCGATCCGATGCAGAACATAATCATTCGGAACATCCGCAAGCGATTCCGCTTCGCTGACGAATACGACGGAACGAAGTTGTTCACCCGAATCGACGGGATGAAGGTAGCGACCCCGCTACTCCTGGTGATGGTCGCAATCGGTGGTACTGATCTACTGTTCGCGCTCGATTCGATTCCGGCAACCTTCGGTGTAACCCAAGAGCCCTACCTGGTGTTCGCCGCGAATGCCTTCGCGTTGCTAGGACTGCGAGCGCTGTACTTCCTACTCAAGGGGCTGCTGGACAAGCTGGTGTACCTATCGACCGGCTTGTCGGTCATATTGATATTCATCGGATTCAAGTTGATCCTGACCTACTTCCACGAGGTCTTCCCCGAGACGGTGCCCAAGGTGGAAACCACCTGGAGCCTGGCATTCATCGCGATCGTCCTGGCCGTAGTGGCGGTCGCGTCCTGGATCAAGACGCGGAAGGACCCGGCCGCTGTTGCGCATGCTGGTCGTCTGACGGATCCGCCGCGTGAACCGGTCGAGTGAAGATCCCAGCGTCGGAGAGTTGCTGCCGTAGCGCAGCGACTTCCTGGGTCAGCTGGAGCATCTGATCCCTGATCTCGCTTTGACCCTGCTTCGCCTGACCGCTGAGTCGGGACACGACCGACGAGGCGACGGACGCTCCCACCAGGCCCAGGAGCGAGATGCCCACGACCATGACGCCAGCGGCGATTATTCGACCGTTCGTCGTGACCGGGTAATACTCGCCGTATCCCACCGTGGACATGGTCACGATGGACCACCACAGCGAATCAGGGAATGTCTCGATCTTCGCTCCGGGTGCGCCGCGCTCGGCGTTCAAGACAGCGAGTGAGGCCAGGTACGTGACGAAGATGAACGCGATGACCACGGCTGTTGCCGTTCGTCCGAATCTCAGGCGACTACCGCGGCTGATCAGCCACTGCCCAGCGGTCAAGACCCTCAAGACCCGCAGCACGCGCAGCGCCGGTATAGCTACCGCGATCACATCTATGGGGTGATGTACCAGGTACCCGACCGGTCGTGGTGCCAGAAGAGCCCGAGTCACCAGGTCGATGATGAAAATCACCCAGATGGTGTTCATCCCGAGGTTCAGTAGAGATCTGCCGCTGGTGCTGAGGCCGGTGTCCAGAACGTAGACCGAGTACAGCACCAAGTAGACGATGGACAAGATGACCATCGTCCACGCGGTCTTGTTCTCGTACGCCGTGAGCCGTTGCGCGGAGCGAACCTGCTTGGGGTTGTTCGGGTTCGCGTGCTGGTGTGTCAACAGGCTCCACAGTCGATCCACCCGAGTCGGCTGCTCGACCGTCTCGTCCGGAACCGTCTCGTCCGAAGGTATCCCGCTTGCAGTCGTGTCGCTACCAGCCACGGTCACGCCATTCGTCCAGGTGGGGACGTTCGTTGCCAAGGATGGTGTCGTCGCCGTGTCCGGGGTAGATCCACGTTTCGTCGTCGTTCCGGTCGAAGATCTTGGTCACCACGCCGGTGAGCAGGGTCTGGAAATCGGCCGGAGACCACGTTCGTCCTACACCCCCGGGAAACAGGCAGTCGCCGGTGAACAGATGCTGGTGGCCAGTCGGATCGTCGTATCCGAGCACGAGCGAACCGGGGGTGTGCCCGACCAGATGAATAGTGGAAAGCGCGCAATCGCCGACGATGATCGCTTCACCCTCGCGTACGCGGCGATCGACCGGGACATCGATGCCGTCAGCATCGTCCACATGTGCGATGACCGGCGCGTCAGTTCGTTGGCGCACCGTTTCCAACGCACCCCAATGGTCCTGGTGTCGATGGGTGGTGACGATCCCAACCAGCCCGTCCGGACCGATCAGATCCATGATGCGCTCGGGCTCGGCTGCAGCATCGATGAGCACCTGGGCCCCCGTTCGTGCGCAGCGCAGCAGATAAGTGTTGTTGTCCATCGGCCCCACCGCCAGTTTGCTTATGGTGAGCCGCGGCAGTTCGCGGACGTCGGCGGGACCGCCTACGCTGACGTGTCCAGAGTACATGCCGGCACGATACCTAGGCAGCGTTAAGGAAGGGGCGCCTGTGGTCGGGGACCAACTGGTCGTCCGTGGTGCGCGAGAGCACAACCTCAAGGACGTCTCCTTGGAGATGCCCCGCGATTCACTCATCGTCTTCACGGGTCTGTCGGGCTCCGGTAAGTCCTCGCTTGCCTTCGACACCATCTTCGCCGAGGGGCAGCGCCGGTATGTCGAGAGCTTGTCCGCCTACGCCCGTCAGTTCCTCGGTCAGATGGACAAACCCGACGTCGACTTCATCGAGGGTTTGTCGCCTGCGGTATCCATCGATCAGAAGTCGACCTCGAGGAATCCGCGCTCCACCGTGGGGACGATCACCGAGGTGTACGACTATCTGCGCTTGCTGTACGCGCGCATCGGGAAACCGCACTGCCCGGTGTGCGGGGATCCGATCAGTCGCCAAACGCCCCAGCAGATCGTCGACCAGGTTCTGGAACTTCCCGCCAAGACGCGGTTTCAGGTCCTGGCGCCGCTGGTCCGGGAGCGAAAAGGCGAGTACACGGAAATCTTCCGGCAACTGCAGACCCAGGGCTTCTCACGCGTTCGCGTTGATCGCGTGGTGTACGGCCTCGACGAGACTCCGCGACTCAAGAAGCAGGAGAAGCACACGATCGAGGTTGTCGTGGACCGGCTCACCGTGAGCGCGGAGTCACGCAGGCGTCTCACCGATAGCGTCGAGACCGCGTTGAACCTGGGGCACGGGTACGTCGTTCTCGATTTCGTGGATCGCGCAGACGACGATCCGGATCGGGAGCGTGTGTACTCCGAGCATCTGGCTTGTCCGCGCGACGGACTGTCCTTCGAAGAGCTGGAACCGAGATCGTTCTCCTTCAACTCACCGTTCGGCGCCTGTCCAGAATGTTCGGGGTTGGGCACCACCCGGGAAGTGGACGAGGAACTCATCGTGCCCGACCCGGATCTGTCCTTGGCCGATGGCGCGATCGCGCCTTGGTCGCGCGGCACAGTTTCCGGCTACTTCGCACGACTGCTCGAGGCCATCGCCGAGGAACTCGACGTCGATGTCGAGACACCGTGGCGCAAGATCCCCGCCAAGGCACGCAAGACGATCCTGAACGGTTACCCCGACCAGATCCATGTGCAGTACCGCAACCGATACGGGCGGCGTCGCTCGTACTACACCGAGTACGAGGGAGTGGTGCCGTACGTCAAGCGTCGGCACGCGGAGGCTGAGACGGATGCCTCCCGGGAGCGATTCGAGGGCTACATGCGCGAGGTCCCCTGCCTGGCCTGCGCGGGAACTCGACTAAAGCCCTTGTCCTTGGCCGTGACCATCGCCGGGCGTTCGATTGCCGAGGTCGCGGCGCTCCCGATCGGGGAGGCGGCGCAGGCTTTGCGGGAGTTGACTCTGTCGGACCGGGATGCTGCGATCGCTTCCCGAGTTCTCAAGGAAGTGAATGAACGCCTGCAGTTCCTGGTGGATGTCGGCCTGCACTACCTCTCCATGGATCGGGCGGCCGGCACGCTGGCGGGTGGGGAGGCGCAGCGGATCCGGCTGGCAACGCAGATCGGGTCAGGACTGGTCGGTGTGCTCTACGTCCTTGATGAGCCGAGCATCGGTTTGCACCAACGCGACAACCACAAGCTCATCGACACGCTGGTGCGGCTGCGCGACCTCGGGAACACTCTGATCGTCGTCGAGCACGACGAAGACACCATCAAGGTGGCCGATTGGGTGGTGGACATCGGCCCAGGTGCCGGTGAGCACGGTGGGCAGATCGTGGTGAACGGACCGGTGGCTGAACTCATGGCATCGACCGAATCGCTGACCGGGCAATACGTATCGGGTCGTCGATCTATCGAGGTTCCCGGGATTCGCCGTCCGCAGGACCGCGGCTGGGTGACCGTCGCCGGAGCGCGAGAACACAATCTGCGGAACGTCACCGTGAAGTTCCCGCTCGGAAACTTCGTGTGCGTCACGGGCGTGAGCGGATCGGGCAAGTCCACCCTGGTCAACGACATCCTGTACGCCGTCTTGGCACGGGATCTCAACGGTGCGCGCATCGTGCCCGGCAAACACACCAGCGTCAAGGGAATCGAAGAGATCGACAAGGTGGTCCATGTGGACCAAAGCCCCATCGGTCGAACGCCGCGCAGCAATCCCGCCACCTACACCGGGGTCTTCGATCACATTCGCAAACTGTTCGCGGCGACACCGGAAGCGAAGGTACGGGGCTACCAACCCGGGCGGTTCTCCTTCAACGTCAAGGGTGGCCGATGCGAAGCGTGCAGCGGCGACGGCACCATCCGGATCGAGATGAACTTCCTGCCCGACGTATACGTACCGTGTGAGGTCTGCCACGGAGCCCGCTACAACCGGGAGACTCTCGAGGTCCACTACAAGGGCAAGACCATCGCCGAGGTACTCGACATGCCGATCGAGGAAGCGCTGGAATTCTTCGCCGCTGTACCGGCCATCGCCCGACACCTTTCTACGTTGGTCGACGTGGGTCTGGGTTACGTGCGCATGGGGCAATCGGCGCCGACGCTCTCCGGTGGTGAGGCGCAGCGAGTCAAGCTCGCCAGCGAATTGCAGAAGCGGTCCACAGGGCGCACCG
>JBMTHB010000122.1:0-4697 GCA_049435845.1 Candidatus Nanopelagicales bacterium
GCAATCGAGGAACTCGGCGGTCCTTCGGATGGCGGTGTGGTGTCGGTACAGAACGAACTCTCACCTCGCTATCGATCCGACATCGACGTCCTCGCGCGTTGCGAAACCGAGGGCATCGCCTTCCTGCCGTGGTCGCCTCTCGGTGGCGCGACGCACGCGAAGGATGTGGGATCCCGATTCGAGGCCTTCGCCGATGTCGCCGACGAGATAGGGGCCACGCCCCAGGAAGTGACGCTCGCGTGGTTGCTACGGATGTCGCCGGTGATCATCCCCATACCCGGGGCGACCAGTCCGCAGACGATCGACTCAATCGTGCGATCAATGGACGTGCAGTTGAGTGATGAGCAGTTCCTCCGACTGGAGTCGACCAAACCCGAACACACGTCCATGTACCCGGACGATCAACCGCGCAGCCCGTTGCGCTGAGATCTATTCCGCGGTGCTCGTCGTCTTCAGGTACTGCTCGTACGGCACGAAACATTGCGCGGTGCGATCGCCGTCCTGCCAGCCGACGCGAGTCGGCCAGATCGCCCACCAGGGGTAGAAAGTTTTGCGAACCGTGTAGGTGTTGCCCACCTTCTGGCAGATGCGCTTGGCCTTGCGCTCCACCGAGCGATTACCGGGGAAGTCACTTGCGACGTTGCCGAGATCCCGCTCGGCGACCATGATCCAGTTCCGATTCGGCTTGCTGCAGGGGAACGCGCTCTTGGTGCGAGATCCGGGTACCGATGGCGTGCAGAAATTGAATTGCGCCCGCGGTGTACTCGCGACCAGTTGCTGGGCGGTGCCGGTGATCGACGTGAAGTCACGACCGCCGCGCAGTACCACATCGCAGCGAACCCACCGTTCACCGGCGTTCCACTGCGCTGCGGTAGGGAACACGGTCACGATCTGGAAGCGCGAGGGGATGGCGGCATCGCTCAGGCCCAGGTAGGCGTTCATGGCCTCGGTGGTGCATGCCTTGGTGGCGCGCAGCCGTGACTTGGCAGTGGCCTTGGTGGGTACACCGAAATCATCCGCGAGCGCCCCCACATAGAACGTCTGGGCGGTGTGCGGTCCTTCGCAGGCCACGGCCGAAGCGTTCGCGGCCTGGGGCTTGGTTCCCGAGGCGGGGTAGTCGTAGCAGGCGTCTTGGCTGGCCGGTGCCTGCGGCACCACCGCGGCAGCCGGACCGGCAGCAGCCGGAAGCCCGAATGTCCCCAGCGCGAGACCGAGCGCAGCCACACTGACAGCCCGCACTCGAGCACCTCCGCCTCGTGATGGCCCGGAACAACGCCCGGGGCCACTGGAAACCGCATGCACCATAACTTCCGATCGACCGGGGTCCCACCGGGGCCGGCAAACCGGTTGTGTCCGAGCCCCGCCCCCGACAGACTGACCGGCATGGCGATTGTGAGCGTGTTGAGTCTGAAAGGTGGCGTCGGCAAGACGTCCGTGGTGCTGGGACTTGCGGGGGCAGCCACTGTGCGTGGCTTGGCCACCCTCGTCGTCGACCTCGACCCACAGGGCAATGCGACGTCGTTGCTGAAGTCCCACAAGCCGCGTACCACCGTCGCCGATGTCCTGGGTCACCCCACTCGCGACAGCGTCGAGGCAGCGCTCACACCCTGCGACTGGGAAGTCGCACCCGGTGAGGTGGATGTTCTCCCCGGGCACGCGAACACCATTCGATTCGACGCCTGGACAGGAGGCCCGTGGCGCCCGAAGTTGGCCCGCGCCCTATCCCACCTCGATGGCTACGACCTCATCCTGATCGACTGCCCACCCTCGCTGGGCGCCTTGACCCGCGAAGCGCTCGCCGCCTCGGACTTGGCGCTCGTGGTCACCACCCCGTCCTATTTCGGCGCCCAGGGAGTCGAGCGCGCGATGGCGGAGATCGATGAAGTCCGCAAGAACCACAACCCCGAACTGACACTCGCCGGGATCGTCGTCAACCGCGTCCGGTCCGTAGCCGAGGAGCATCAGTACCGCGAGAACGAATTAGTCGAGATATACGGCCGCGCCACGGTGCTCAAGCCCTTGATGCCCGAGCGGATCGCGGTGCAGCAAGCCGAAGGCTTCGGGCAACCGGTGCAATTGGTCAAGACGGCAGGAGGCCGCGAGGTCGCCGAGATCTACGACGCCTACCTGACCAAACTGTTGAAGTTGGCCCGCTAAAGCGGATTCGAATCCCGCATCGTCGGTGGAACGTGCGCGAGCACCTTGCGATCGAGCACTATGGCGCTGGCGATCGCGAATGCCAACATGCCGATCGACAGCACGATCAACCATCCCGGGATGTCGCCGGCACCGACGATGTCCTGGGGATCGTCCGGACACATCCCCAGCCCGCATTCGGGAATGACGCTGATGCCGATCACCAGCAGGTCCAAGAACACCCAGATGATCGCGGTCAACGCGAAGATGCGGAACCACCGGCGTTCATGACGGATACCGTCGTCGGCGGCTTCGAAGGGCGCACTCCACAGGAGCATCGCCGCACAGCCGACTATCGCGATCACGAAAGTGACCAGGGCCCAGGTGTTGAGGTGGAGTCCGAAGACCGCCGGTCCGTAACCGGGATCACCGGGCTGGATGTGGAGGAGGATCTGGCGGACGCTGCCGGCCGAGCCGACGACAGCGGCCAGGATGCTGAGCGCGTAGTGCGCCGGACGCATCCCCCACAGCAGATTCATGATGGGACCCACCGCCAGTCCGATCATCGCGCTGCGCTGCACCAGGCAGAGAGGACATGGTTGCTCGCCGACACCCAACTGCAGGTGCAGTGAACCGGCCAGCACACCGATGAGTGCGAACAAGGCCAGCACATTGACGATGCGTGAAATGCGAGTGGCGTCGGACTCGACCCGGTATTCCAACTCCTTGACGCTCATGTTTCCCCTAGAAGCTCAGTGGGATCGGGTCGGTCATGTGCAGGCGTAGCACCAGCGCAGTCCACACCAGCGCGGCGACTGTAAGTGGGATGACCCAGCGTCGCTGGAAGAAGACACCGAGGAAGACCGCAATCCACAGGATGAACATCAAGAGCATCACGTGGGCAGGCTATCCACCGGGGCTGGCCTTCGGGGGCACTTCGCGTTTGCCGACGGGTTAAATCTCGCGATCCCGCTAGGCTCGGTCCGGCGATCAGCGATGGTTCGAGCGAACCGACTGCTGATCGCACCTGCTGTCAGAGAGCGAGGCCATCGAGTGAAGATCGTCGTCCCAGCGGAGACCCGTCCCGGCGAGCGTCGAGTCGCGATGATGCCTTCGGTGGTGCGCAAATTCACCCAACTCGGCTTCGACGTGGCGGTCCAGTCGGGAGCGGGCCGGGAAGCTTTCGCGAACGACGACGCCTACGCCGAGGCTGGCGCTTCGGTGTTCGGTGAGGCAGAGCTGATGGAACAACTCGCTAGCGCCGATGTCGTGGCCAGTGTCCGACCGTTGGATTACGGACGCGCTTCGCGGATGCGCGCTGGTGCAGCGGCGATCTCCTTCCTTTCCCCGGCGCAGGACATCGAGACGATCAAGGCTTTGCGTGATTCCGGAGCCACGGGGCTGTCCTTCGATCTGCTGCCGCGCATCTCACGAGCGCAGTCGATGGATGCGCTCACCTCGCAGGCGCTGGTAGCGGGCTACCGCGCAGCGCTCGTAGGTGCAGACCGCCTGCCGTCCTTCTTTCCCTTGTTCATGACTGCGGCGGGGACGATACAGCCGGCCAAGGTATTGGTGCTCGGTGCGGGTGTCGCGGGCTTGCAGGCGATCGCTACCGCTAAACGCATCGGCGCCAAGGTGTCGGCATACGACGTTCGACCCGCCAGCGCCGATGAGGTGAAGTCCATGGGCGCCACCTTCATCACCTTGGATCTCGAGGCCCTTGAAGGGTCGGGCGGGTATGCGCGCGAAATGAGCGAGGATCGCGCGGCACGCCAACGCGAACTGCTCACTCCGTACATCGCCGATTCCGATGTGGTCATCACCACCGCAGCGGTGCCGGGACGACAGGCACCCCTTCTCGTCACTCGCGCGATGGTCGAGCAGATGAAGCCCGGCTCCGTCGTGGTCGACCTGGCAAGTGAGACCGGTGGGAACGTGGAGGGGTCGGTTGCCGGCGAGGAAGTGATGGTCGGACAGGTCACGGTGTGGGGGGCAAAGGATGTGGCCAGTGAGATGCCGGTGCACGCCTCGCAGTTGTACGCGATGAACGTCGCAGCACTAGCTGCGCTGTTGGTCAAGGATGGGGAGTTCGTGGTCGACCTCGAAGACGAGATTTTGGACGGCTGCGCGATCGTCTTCAACGGCGCGATGGTCACGCTGTTCCCCGCCTTCTTCCAGGGCGCGACCTACGTGCTGCACGAGCAGTTAGATCCGGCCACGCTGATCGAAACGGTGGCGCGCGAGAAGGTGACCCACCTGATGCTGGTGCCGTCGCAGATCGTCGCCGTGCTCGAGCACCCGGACTTCGACCCGGCGCGACTCGGCTCGGTCGAGATGCTGCTCTCGCTCGGCGCGCCGCTGCACGTCGAGCACAAGAACCGGCTGGAGGCCGCCCTGCCGGGCCGCTTCCACGAGCTCTACGGCCTGACCGAGGGGTTCGTGACCATCCTCGACAGGACCGATGCGCTGCGCAAGCGGGGCTCGGTCGGCGTGCCGCCGGTGCTCGCGGAGATGCGCATCGTCGGCGAGGACGGCGCGCCGGTGGCGACCGGCGAGGTCGG